>CALVPU010000001.1 GCA_944353735.1 uncultured Eubacteriales bacterium
CGGAGCTCCGAAGAGCTCCGAACAGGTATCCCATGAGTGCCGTCCACCTTTGCTTTTTCACCCGCCGCTCAGGCAGGGCGGAGACCTGCGCCTGCTTTCTGCCGTCCCCTGACGATCAAAGATCGGGGGCTTGACATCTGCAGAATCGACCCGGAATCCTTTTATGAATCTGTGGGTAAAAGCATCGGCTAACGCACACCCCAGGATATTACGTTCTCTCGAACGACTTTATTATAGCCGAAGTTCGCGGCGTTGTCAATGGCTGCCGGACACTTTTTCAAGAAAATCAGCAAAATGTCAGCAGATGGATTTCCGAGCGCACGCCGATGCGCAACGGGATGCGGCTGGCGCCGATGCCCTTGCCGACTACCAGCGTCGTCGCGCCGAACCGGCGCACGCCGCTGACCATGGCCGGCGCGCGCCGCGAACCGATGCGTTCGAAGCCGATGCCATAGGGTGTCAGCCCGAGGAGATTGAATTGCCCGCCGTGCGTGTGCCCCGAGAGCATCAGGTCGGGCGCAGGGCCTTCGGGCAGGATCGGATAGTGGGACAGCAGGACGCGGTAGCCATCCGCCGCGGTGAACAGGTCCTTGAACGACGGCGCGCCATAGCGGTATTCGTCCACGCCCGCCAGCCGCAGCGCGCCGCCGCCGAGCGCGATCGTTTCACCGCGATTGACCAGCAGCGTGCCGCCGAACGCGCGCATCGCCTCGCCGAGCGCGTCAAGGTTGCCGAACGCCTCGATGTCGTTGTTCCCGGCGACGCCGTAGATTCCCAGCGGCGCGTGCAGCTCGCGGAAGGCGTCGAACAGCCGCAGCGCCTGCTCGCGCCGGTCGGCGTAATCGCCGCCAAGCAGGATCATGTCGGCGCGGCACGCCGCTATGCGCGCAACGATCGGCGCCGAGTCCATCCTCGGTCGCAGGTGAAAGTCGGTGGCGAACAGGAGCTTTCGCCCGCGCAGCCACGCAGGCGCGCCCGGCAGTGCCAGCTCGCACACGGCAAGGCGCTTTCCCCGCGCGAGCGAGAGGGAAAAGTCGGGGCGTGGGCAGTATCGGGACAAGGGAAACCTCCTGTGCGGCGCGGTCGGAGAAGGAAAAGGGCGGTTGAGGTATGCGGCGCGGTGTACGGGCGCGGATCAACTTGCGACCTGCGCGCGCTTTGGCAAAAGGAAACGGCGGCTACGGTTTCAGGTTCCACAGGCGCTCGTCGCCCACGGATACGGCGGCGGCGCCGGCTTGCAGCGCCAGAGCGATCTCGCCCGGCTCGGTGACCAGTCCGCCGGCGATGACCGGCTTGTCCAGCGCCTCGCACAGCTGGCGGATCGCCTTGGGCGCGATGCCGGGCAGTACCTCCGCCATGTCCGGCGGAGTGTTGCGCAGCATGCGCTTGCCGTGTTCAAACGAGGCGGAGTCCATCAGGAACAGCCGCTGGATGGTGATCGCGCCCAGCTCGCTCGCCGCCTTGAGCAGCATCGGGCGCGTGGAGATCACGCCGTCGGCGCCGATTTTCTCCACGCACCAGCGCACGGCGACCTCGTCCCGGCCCAGACCTTCCGCCAGATCGAGGTGGACGAACGCGCGCTTGCCGGCGCCGTGGGCGATGCGGATCATTTCCGGCAGCGTCAGGATCGAGCCGCCGAGCAGGAAGATCGCCGCGGCGGGCGTCCGTGCGGCGCGCGCCACCGCCTCGGGCGTGTGCGCCGAGGGAATGACGGGGCTCTTTTCAAATGCATTCAGCAGGGTTTGCAGCAAGGATATTCCTCCTCGGGCGCATCAGTTTTCCGCCGCGTGCGCCTTGACGAATTCGCGGTAATAGGCCAGCTGACCGGGGAGCGTCTCATAGGGCTTGAGCTCGTAGGGGCAGCGCTTGGCACACTCGCCGCAGTGGATGCAGTCCTCGATGCGCGCCATCTCGCGCTGCCAGTAGGGCGTGACGTAGCTCTGCCACACGGCGCGCCCGAGCAGCTGCTTCATGCGGTTGGCCTGATTGATCTGGATGCCGACCGGGCAGGGCATGCAGTAGCCGCAGCTGCGGCAGAACGAGCCGACCAGTTCGGCGCGGTCCTTGGCGATCAGCGCGCGCACCTCGTCGCTCATGCCTACGGGATGCTCCGACAGATTCAGCAGCTGTTCCAGCTCCTCCATTCGCTGGAAACCCCAGATCGGCACGGCGTTTTCAAACTGCGAAAGGTAGGCGAACGGCAATCGCGCGTCGGTGACCAGGCCGCCCGAGAGCGCCTTCATTGCCACGAAGCCGACGTTCTTCTCCGCGCAGCGGCGCACCAGTGCGATCTCGCGCTCGGTCGCCAGATGGTTGAAGGGATATTGAATCGTATCGTACAACCCGGACTCGACCGCCTGCTCGGCGCGCTCGATGGAGTGCTGCGTGATGCCGATGAAGCGGATTTTGCCCGCCTCGCGCGCCCTGACCGCGGCGTCGTACAGGCCGTCTTCGCCGCCGGGCAGCGGCACAAAGGGCGGATTGTGAAACTGATAGACGTCGATGACGTCGGTCTTGAGCAGTTTCAGGCTTGTCTCGAGGTCCTTGACCATGGCGTCCGCCGTCTTGGCGTGCGTCTTGGTGGCGATATGGAACTCGCTGCGGCGACCGGACAGCGCGCGACCGATCTTTTCCTCGCTGTCGGTGTAGGCGCGCGCGGTGTCGATGTAGGTGATGCCGCCGTCGACCGCGCGGTTGAGCAGCGCGGCGGCTTCGTCGAACGAGACGCGCTGGATCGGCAGCGCGCCGAAACCCGTACGGGAGATTTCGAGTCCTGTCCGTCCAAGGGTCATCTTCTGCATGGGGATCCTCCTTCCAGATGCCGGGCGCGGTGCGCGCCCGCAGTCGTCGCGCTGTGCGGCTTGCGCGCCCGCTGTCGTCAGGCGCGGGGACATTCTGCAGCCATCGCGCGGCGCAGTTTACGTGGCGGCGTCCACGCGGATCACGGCGACGCCGTTGACGCCCAGCGCCGTATCGCCGCCCGCCGCCTCGCCGGTCAGCATGTCCGTACCCACGGGCAGGCGGATGCGTGCCGGCTTGCCGGAGAAGTTCATCGCGAACAGGTACCGCCCGCTCGCGCTCGCGCGTGACGATACCTCGACGCCGTCGGGCAGGTCCGCGCACAGTGGCTCGACGCCCGCCTCCGCGAGGCGCCGGCGATAAAAGGCGGTGAGAAAGTCCAGACCCGGGCGCGTGGCGATGTAGTGCGCGCGTCCCGCGCCGAAGGCATTGACCGTCACGGCCGGCGTGCCAGCGTAGAAGTCCGCCGCATACGTTCCCGTCACGCGCGCGGTCTCGGCGTGGATGAGATCGCACAGGGTCGAGCAGGCGTACGTCTGTCCGTCCTCCGCGCGGATGCCGTTGGTTTCGCCGTCGTACAGGGCGTCGGTTTCCTCGATCCAGACGCCCAGCAGCCGGCGCAGCGGACCGGGAAAGCCGCCGAGGAAGCAGAGGTCGTCGCGGTCGACACATCCGGTGTGGCAGGTGGCGACGAACGTGCCGCCACCGCGCACGAACGATTCGAGCGCTTCGGCGACGCCGGGCTTGACCATGTACAGCATCGGCGCGGCGACCAGCGCGTAACCGGAGAGGTCGGCGCCCTCCTCGATGACGTCCACGTCCACGCCGCAGCGGCGCAGGGCGCGGTAGTGCTCGAGAACCGTGTCCTCATAGTGCTTCTCGCGCCGCGGTCCCTGACTGTCCTCCAGCGCCCAGCGGTTTTCCCAATCGAAGACCAGCGCTGCGCGCGCGGGCGTGGGCGCGCCCAGCATACCGGCAAGTTTCGGCAGGGTCCTGCCGACCTCGGCGACGTCGCGGAACGTGCGCGTGTGCTCGTGACCGACGTGGTCGACTACCGCGCCGTGGAATTTTTCCGGCGCGCCGCGGCTCTTGCGCCACTGGAAGTACTGCACCGTATCCGCGCCGTGCGCCACGGCGTGCAGGCTGGAGAGCAGGTGCATGCCCGGCTTCTTCAACTTGCAGACGTCCTGCCAGTTGACCTGCGAGGGCGTCGATTCCATCAGCGCGAACGGGCGGTGGAGGATGCAGCGCATGATGTCGTAGTTCATGGCGGCGAGCGCCGCCTCGGAAGCGTCGTCCGCGCCCCAGCGTGGATAGCTGTCGTAACTGGCAAAGTCGACGACCGACGCGAAGCGGAAGGGATCGAGCCCGTCATAGAGCGTCATCAGGTTTGTCGTCACCGGCAGGTTCGGCGCGACCGCGCGCAGCGGCGCGACTTCGGCGCGCATGAAATCCACCGTCTGGTGGGTGACGAAGCGCTTCCAGCTCAGATTCAGGCCGTGCAGCGTCGCTTCGCCGAAGCGCGACGGGCTGTGCAGCTGGCGCCAGTCGGTGTACGTCTTGGACCAGAATCCCGTCCACCACGCGCGGTTGAGCGCGTCGAGCGAGCCGTACGTCTCCTTCAGGAATGCGCGGAACGCCTCCTGACACAGCTCGCAGTGGCACGCGCCGCCGTATTCGTTGGACACGTGCCAGCCGACGACCGCCGGATGATGACCGAAGCGCCCGGCGAGGGCGGCGTTGATGCGGCGGACGAATTCGCGATAGACGGGCGATGTAAAGCAGTGGTTGTGGCGACCGCCGTGCAGGTTGCGCTGACCATCCTCGCGCACGCGCAGCACCTCGGGATACCTTTCGCTCATCCACGCCGGACGCGCGCCGCTGGGCGTGGCGAGGAAAGCGGAAATGCCGTTTTCCGCAAAGCGGTCGAGCACGTCCTCGAGCCAGTCGAAGTCGAACCGGCCTTCTTCCGGCTCGAGCGCCGACCAGGCGAAGATGCCGACGCTCATCAGGTTGCAGCCGGCGAGCTTCATCAGGCGGATGTCCTCTTCGAGGATGTCCGGCCGGTCGCGCCACTGGTCGGGATTGTAATCGCCGCCGTGACCAAAGAAGGGAAGCTTCAGTTCGGGCATGGGAACCTCCTTGCGGTTCAGTCGCGGGGAACGAGCAGCGCCGCGCCGATCATGCCGGCGTCGTCGCCGAGCGCGGCGGGCAAAAACTGCGCGGGATACTTCTGATCCATCAGGGAATAGTGGCGGTAGGCGGCGACGATGCGGTCGATGAAGCGCTTGCCGAGCTTGGTCACACCGCCGCCGTAGACGAACACATTGATGTCAAAGATCATATTGAGGGAGTGGAACATGCGCCCCAGATACTCTGCGCCGCGGTTGACGACCTCCAGCGCCAGCGAATCTCCGCTGACCAGCGCGCGTCCGACGGCGACCATGTCGATGTTGCTCAGCGTGCCGGCGTGGTCGAGGATGCGGCTCTCGACGCCCTCATTGATGCGGTCGGCGGCGTAGCGCGCCATGTGCATGCCCGAGGAGATCGACTGCACGCAGCCGGTCACGCCGCAGGAACAGGGATAGCCGGTCGAGTCGGAGATGAACATGTGACCGATCTCGCCCGCCATGCCGTGCATGCCGCGGTAGAGCTTGCCGTTGAGGATCAGCGCGCCGCCGATGCCGGTGGAGACGGTGACGTAGATCAGGTCGTCGTGACCGCGCCCGGCGCCCATGCGGTGTTCGGCGAGCGCGGCGGCGTTGGCGTCGTTGTCCAGGTAGACCGGCAAATCCAGCCGCTCGGCGAGCAGGTCGCGCACGGGCAGGTCGTTGAGCGCGATGATGTTGCTCGTCTCGACGACCACGCCGCTTTCGTAATCAATAAAGGAGGGGAACGCCGCGCCGACGCCGCGGATGTTGTCGGCGGACAGGTGCGTCTGTTCGAGCAGCCGGCGCACGAGCGCGGCGAGGTTGTCCATCAGCCGGTCGGCCTCGAGCTCGTTGTCGGTCAGCGTCTGAAGGTGCTTGATGGCGTTCATGTTCTGGTCGAAGAGTCCAACTTTGATATTCGTGCCGCCCACGTCAATGCCAATCGCGTATTCGCGCATGCTGAAGTCCTCCTCCATCTCATCCGTTCGTCTCTGCACCGTGCGCCATGGGAAACATCCATTCATTTTATTATACCTTGAAACGGCAAAAACATCAATGCAAACGATGAAAAAAGTCGCGGAGAGGACGCAGGTGCTCTCCGCGGCGGTGATATTACAGCTTCCACGGCGCGACGCCGAGCTTCTTGCGCACCTTGAGCATCGTGCGGTGGGCGATGGCGGAAGCGCGCTCGCGACCGGAATCCATCACCTGTTGGAGATACGCCTTGTCGGCGGAGATCTCGCGGTAGCGCTGCTGGATCGGCTCCAGCGTGGCGATGACGCAGTCGGCAACGGCGTCCTTGAATTTGCCGTAGCCCTTGCCGTCGTACTCGGCGGCGATCGCCTCCAACGATTGTCCGCTCAGCGCGGAGAGGATGCTCATCAGGTTGGCGACGCCCGGGCGGTTTTCCGGATCGTAGGCGATGGTATTCTCGCTGTCGGTCACGGCGCGGCGGATCTTGCGGCGGATGACGTCCGGTTCGTCGAGCATGGCGATGTAGGTCTCCTCGGGATCGGACTTGGACATCTTCCGCGTCGGTTCCTGCAGCGACATCACGCGCGCACCGACCTTGGGGAAGTAGCCGTCGGGAATGACGAACACGTCGCCGTAGATGGCGTTGAAGCGACCGGCGATGTCGCGGCAGATCTCCAGATGCTGCTTTTGGTCTGCGCCGATGGGCACCAGATCCGTCTGGTACAGCAGGATGTCCGCCGCCATCAGCACCGGATAGGTGAACAGACCGCAGTTGATGTTGTCGGCGTGCTTGGCGGACTTGTCCTTGAACTGCGTCATGCGCGACATCTCGCCCATGTAGGTGAAGCAGTTCAGGAACCACGACAGCTCCGCGTGCTCGTGCACCTGCGACTGAAAATAGATGATGTTTTTCTGCGGGTCAAGCCCGCTGGCGAGGAAGGTCGCCATCGTGCGCAGGCATGCCTGCCGCAGCTCCGTGGGATTCTGGCGCACGGTCAGCGCGTGCAGGTCGACGATCGAGTAGACGCAGTCGTACTCGTCCTGCAAAAGACCGAAATTGCGCAGCGCGCCGATATAGTTGCCCAGCGTCAGCTTGCCCGTGGGCTGAATGCCCGAAAAGATGCGCTTTTTCTGCACCTGCGTTTCCATTGTTTTCATTCCTCCGCTCTTCATGAAAAAGCCCGCCCCAGCGAAAAGGAGCGGACTGAAGCCGTCGTACATTCCGCGCGCGCAGTTTCATGGAATTTACCTCCATTATAGGCGATGCAGCGCGATTTGTCAATGATTGAAAGCGCTATATGAATGCCCTGGTCGTGATCTGCTTGCGGTCGATGCGATCGCGAAAGCGCCTCCCAATGGGCAAGAGGAGACTCCGATCACTTCTGAGCGTGACCGGGGCGCAATGTCAGGATTGGTCCGGCAAACGGGAATTCAGTGCATAGCGTAGTTGATTTTTACCATGTGAACATGGTCTTCCCAAACGCCATTGATATTAATATAATATTTGGAAATCCCTTCGTTTATAAATTGATTCTTTTCCAAAACTCTTAAAGACGCTTTGTTTCTTGGCATTACATTCGCTTCTATACGATGTAAACCCAATTCTTCAAATGCATATTCCACCAGCATTTCTACTGCAACGGACATATATCCTTTATTGATATAATCCTTGTCTAATTTATATCCCAGAAAGGCAGAACAAAAGGCTCCCCATATCACGTTGTTCAGACCGATTATTCCTATGACTTTCGAAGGATGCTCAATTGGCACAATATAAAAGCGAAATGCTGTCCTAGCCCTATACTCAATCATTTCCTTTTCTAATACTGATCGCTGATATTCCAGTGAAAAAAACTCCTCGTTTCGCACGGGTTCAAAAGTTTCTAAAAAAGTTCTGTTTCTATTGTAGTAGTCAACTACTTTCGCTGCAAGAGATGTGTCTGCTGGCATAAGTTGTATGTATTGATTTTTCATTATGCGCTATTCTCCACAAATTCTGATTTATCGCGTTCGCTGCGACCATTACAGTGTACCGCAAAACTATGAACGTGTCAATCGCCCGTAAGCTGTCAGACTGTCCCAAAACTATGGAAGAGCGCGAGAGAGCCTGAGCTCTTTCGCGCTCTGAGCGTCTCCGGCGGCTCGCCGAAATGGGCGGCGAAGCCTTCGGGAATTCTCTTCTGCCGCTTACGGCAGCGGGTTGCCTGCGGCGAGGTAGAGCCTGTACCATTCCTGCCTATACAGAGAAACTTTGTTAAGATTTGCGGATGCGGTGGCGCGGGCGGGAGATCCGTGGTATAATCAGGAGGAAAATTGCATAGGCTTGCTTCGCCGCTTTGGTGCGGAACATGGAAAGGGTTCGAAACCCACGAGTCGGTCACTGGGAAGCTCCTCGCGCACGCGCGCTGGAGATAGGTCAGATACATGGAAGCGAGTTGTATTTCTGCCGGAACCATGAAATGCGTCGTCATCCGCGTGGTCAGGCATGCGGTTTTTTTAATCGCCTGCCGGGCGCGTGGGGACGTGGTTCCGCGCGGTGTCGCCGCGCGGTTCTTCTTTCGGCGGGAAGTGCGATTGGATCGGAGCCCGCGCAAACGTCCCCGAAACGCTGCGCGGGGCCGGCGGAATCCCCCAGTCAATGCCCCCGCTGACCAGCCATCCGCGGGGGCGCAGCGCGCCGGCATTGACGTATAAAGAGCAGGCCCGCCTTCGCTGCTGAGCGGAGGCGGTTTTTTTGTGTCCGGCGAGCTGTGTTTTTTTAGCGCTTCGCCGCCTGGTTGAGCAGCGCGGCGGCATGACGTATAAAGAGCAGGCCCGTCTTCGCCGTTGAGCGGAGGCGAGCTTTTTGTGTCCGGCGCGCTGTGTTTTTTAGCGCTTCGCCGCTTGGCTGAGCAGCACGCCGGCATAACGTATAAAGAACAGCCCGTCTTCACTGTTGAGCGGAGGCGGGTTTTTGTGTCCGGCGAGCTGTGTTTTTTAGCGCTTCGCCGCTTGACTGAGCAGTGCGGCGATGGAGGCGGCGGACTCATCCTCGCGCAGCGCGCGGAAAGCGACGACGAGTCTGCCGTCGTCAGCGGCGCTGTCGCAGGTAACGAGCAGCAGCATGGCGTCGCCCCAGCGGATGTCGATGGGCGAGTCGATTGCAGAGTGCGCGCGCAGTTCAGCGGTCATGGCGTTGAAGGCGTCGCTATCGAGGGGGAACTGGCGCACATCGAAGTAGTTGGCGTCCGCTGGGTCCACCGATGCCACGAACACTGCAAACGGCGCGTACAGGCGGTTTTCGTAGATCGTGTCAAACGAGATCGGCGGGCAGGCGGCGAAGTATGCGGGATCGAGGTACAGCTTCAGGTCGCCGAACATCGTGCCGTTTTGCATGTTGTGCCCGTAAACGATCAGGCAGGGATCTTCGGGCGCCAGCAGGTTCATGCCGTCGAGAAACAGCGTGCCCTCGGCGCTCTCGACGCCGGAAAAAGCGTGGGAGAGATAGTATTCGTTGTCATTTTTGCGCTGCACGACGGGCAGGGAGACGATGTCGTCGATGCGCAGAAAGCCGACGGTGTCCGAATTGAAGTCGAGGAGCTCGGCAAAGGACGACTGCACGGGCGGCGGCGTCTCCAGCGCGAGCACGAGCGTGCCATCGTCGGGCGTGGGAATGGGCACGTCGTCGACGGCGGGCAGCGGCGCGGGCGTTGCCTGAGCTGTGGACGGGGGAGCGGTGGCGGGTTCCAGTGTGGGCGCGCCCGGCTGCGCGGGTGCGTACATGCCGCTGTACTGCGCAGATTCGCGCTCGATGCGCGCCTGGTTCTGAAACCACGCAAGCGTATAGAGCCCGCCAGCGAGGATCACAGCAGCACAGGCAAGACCCGCCAGCCACATCGCGCAGCGGCGCCGGCGCGCGGCGCGGCGCGGCGCACGGTGAAGGGGGGAACGTTTGGAGCGCATGGCGTCGCCTC
>CALVPU010000002.1 GCA_944353735.1 uncultured Eubacteriales bacterium
CTTTCCCTACACGGCGCTCTTCCGATCTCACAGCAATTCCTTCGCCGCGTCCACTCTCCGTTCCGGAAGCCCGCCCCGCGTCGGGGACGTTCGCCGCACCGGCAGAAAGGTTCGCCGCGCGGGTGAAAACATCCGCCGCTTTGGGTTCGACGGTTCCCGTTCCGGCGCGCGGAACTCGCAGGTCATCTGCCGGCGGGGCGGAAATCTGGCGCCCATCCGTCCCGAAGGCGTTTTCCTCAGGGACGAGACGCTTCTCCACCATCCACAGCGCGTTGCTCTCGAACAGCCAGCCATTGCGCGCACGGCGGAGCGAAGCGCCCTGAGGCAGGTTCGCGCGCAGCGATTCGCGCAGCCGGCGCGGCAGGCTGCAGAGGTCGCCCGAAGCGGCGCTCATCGCCGTCTCCTCCACGCGCCCGCCCCCTTTCATCGCCCATCCGCCAGAAAAAGCGCCGCTTCCCCGCGCAGCTCGCCTCGCGCACCGTGCAATACCACTTCCCCACGCTGGTCGCTTTTGCACGCGCCGCTTCCACCGCCGGAAACCGATCTTCCCTTTCCAGAGAACCGCGCACCGCGCGATGCCGCTTCCCCGGGCAATTCGCCGCGCGCCGCGCGATGCCGCTTCCCCGCGCAGCTCGCTTCGCACACCGCGATACCGCCTCCCGCGCAATTTACCTCGTGCACCGCGCAATACCAACTTCCCCGCGCCGACCGCTTCGCACACGCCGCTTCCACCGCCGGAAACCGATCTCTCTTTCCAGAGAACTGCGCGCCGCGCGATGCCGCTTCCCCGCGCAGCTCGCTTCGCGCACCACGCAATACCACTTCCCCGCGCTGGTCGCTTTCGCACACGCCGCTTCCACCGCTGGAAACCGATCTCCCCTTTCCAGAGAATCGCGCACCGCACGAGGCCGCCTCCCGTGCAATTCACCTCGCGCACCGCGATACCGCCTCCCGCGCAGTTCGCCTAGCGCACCGCGCAATACCACTTCCCCGCGCTGGTCGCTTTCGCACACGCCGCTTCTGCCGCCGGAAAATGCGCTCCCCTTTCCAGCGAATCGCGCGCCCGCGCCGCCGCTTCCCCGCGCAACTCACCTGCGCCGCGCGATGCCGCTTCCTGCACACATCGCCTCGTGCACCGCGCCGCGATGTCCGTTCGCCCGGCTTCCGCGGTTTCACGCCTTCGCGGGTTCACGTGCGAAACGCTTCGGGGAGGAAGTCCGGGATGTCGCCGGCGTTCATCGCCCGGTCGCCATAGCGCGCCTGCGCACGTTCGCCGGCGCGCCCGTGCACTTCGCTGGCCAGTGCGGCGGTCAGCGCCAGCGGTCGCTCGGAACGTTCCGCCAGCAGCGCGCCCATGATTCCCGTGAGGACGTCGCCGCTGCCGCCGCGCGCCATGCCGCAACAGCCCGACGCGCTGACGTAGGTCTCGCGCGCGCCGTCCGTCCCCGCCGCGCCGCACGCCACGCACGCCGCGCCCTTGAGCAGCGCCGTCGCGCCGAGACCGCTCAGCGCATGGGCGGCGGCGATGGGGTCGGCGACCAGCGCGTCGGGATCGCGCGCCGTTTCGGCGGGCGCGTCTTCGCGCTGCGCTTCCGGGGAAGCGGCGCCATGCGAGACCGCCGGCGGGGTGCGCGCCGCGGCGCAGAGCAGGCGGCGCGCCTCTCCGGGGTGTGGGGTGAGAATGTGATGCGGGCGCAGCAGTTCAAGGAGGCCGGCGTGTTCGCTGAGCAGGTTGAGGGCGTCGGCGTCGACGACGGCGGGCACGCCGGACGCGAGCGCCATGCGCACGATTTCCGGCGCGGCGCGGCGCGACAGTCCGCAGCCGATCGCGATGGCGTCCTTGCCGTGCAGCGCGTCGGCGAGCGCCGGCAGCGCGCCGGTGGAGATGGCGCCGTCGCGCTCGTCGAGCGGCGCGCACATCGCCTGAGGCGCGAGCGCCTGCAGCAGGGGAACGATTGACTTCGGGCACGCCACGGTCACCAGTCCTGCGCCCGAGCGCAGCGCCGCCCGCGCGCACATGATCGCCGCGCCCGCCATGCCGGACGATCCGGCGACGATCAGCAGGTGTCCGCACTGGCCCTTGTGGAGATTGCGCCGCCGCGGCGGCAACAGGCGGGGCACGTCGCCGGCGTCGAGCAGCCACGCGTCGAACGTGTCCACCGGAAACGCGGGAAAGCCCACGTCGGCGGTCTCTACCGCGCCGGACGCCTCGATTCCGTCGGCGAGCGCCATGCCGGTCTTGAGATACTGAAACGACACGGTGCGGTCGGCGCGGACGCACGGCTCAAACGCCGTGCCGGTGCGCCCGTCGAGTCCGGAGGGGATGTCCGCGGCGTAGACGCGCGCGCCACGCGCGCGGTCGGCGTTGATGCGGCGGATGAGTTCGGCTTCCGCGCCGTCGGGTGCGCGCGACAGGCCCGTGCCGAACAGCGCGTCGACCCACGCGTCGGGCTGCACGATCTTGTCCGCGCGCGCCGCCACGGGGATGCCGCAGCCGCGCGCGCGCTCGAGGTTGATCGCGGCGTCGGCGTTCCGCGGCGGCGACGGCTGGACGATCGCGCAGCGGTACCTGCCGCACAGCAGCCGGGCGCACGCCGTGCCGTCGCCGCCGTTGCCGCCCGCGCCGCAGGCAAACGCCACCCTTGCGCCCGCGGGCAATTCCCGTTCGATCGCGCGCGCGAGCGCCTGCGCGGCGCGCTCCATGGCGTCGATCGATCGCGTGCCGCTCTTGCGGAACCATTCCTGTTCGGCAGCGCGCATCGCGCCCGGAGAGATGAGTGCCCGCACCAAAACACCCCCGCCCAAATATTCATCGCTTCGATTATAGCACATCCGAAAACGCGCGTCAATTCAGCGGTGGTCGGGGGGAACGCTCAGGGGGCGCTGCCCCCTGAGGACCCCCGCCAAAGGGTCTGAGACCCTTTGGAATCCCGCTGCGGGGGAGAGATGATACAGGCTTGAAATGTGGCAACTGTCGTGGGCGGCGGAGGGCCGCCCGCGACGCGGAGGCTGCGGGGAAGCGGAAGGTTTCTTGGGGGTACGCTTGGGGCGCTGCCCCTTGAGAACCCCCGCCAAAGGGTCTGTGAGACCCTTTGGAATCCCGCTGCGGGGGAGAGATAATACAGGCTTGAAATGTGGCAGCTGTCGTGGGCGGTGGAGGGCCGCCCGCGACGCGGAGGCTGCGGGGAGGCGGGAGGTTTCTTGGGGGTACGCTCAGGGGGCGCTGCCCCCTGAGGACCCCCGCCAAAGGGTCTGAGAACTTTGGACTCCCACTGCGGGGGAGAAGATATGGTGTGGATTGGGGAGGTGACAGCTGTTGCAAGGGTTCAGAGGGAAGCCTGAACGCCGACCGCGCAACGGAGTCAGAAAACGCCATCCCGCGCCCGTCGTCTCGGAAACGGCTCTTTTAACAAATTCCTCCATGTCCCAAAAGGTACGGGAGGGTTGCTATTTTCAAGGGATCTGAACCAGAATCTTCTGGCTTCGAGCGAAAAAAGGCAGGCTGGAACGCGGATATGCCCACATTCCGGCCCGCTTGGCTTGGGGTTCAATCAATTAATAGAACGTCCATACGCCAAGAGACCAGCCCAGAAGAGCACCGCCAATAGCCCAAATCATACTGACACCGCCTATTCTCGAAATCTTAAATACAACATATGTTGTATTATGTCAATAGTAAGTTTTCGAGGAAAGAAATTCGATGTATTATCCGAAACTCCGTGATCTTCGCGAGGACGCTGATCTGACGCAGGATCAGCTGGTGAAGATTTTGGGCATGCATAAGACAACCTACACGAATTATGCGCAGGGAAAACGGGAAATTCCGTTTGCGCTGGCAATCCGTCTGGCTCAATTCTATGATGTTTCTCTGGATTATCTGGCGGGATTGACAGACGTTCCCGTACCGCTGCCCAAAAAATGCAAAAGGTAAAAAGAGTAAACGGAAGGGGAGCCGGCCCGTCTCTGGGCAGTTCCCCTTCCGCTTGGTTTTCGTGAGCACATGATTTCCACTTCAGCGCAGAAACATCCGGATTAAGCGGTCGTGGAATTTGGTATAGGGCTGATAGCGCATGGGCAGGTCGAGCCACGTCTTTTTGTCCACGATGCTCTTGCGGTGGGTGAAGGTCTCGAATCCGGCGCGCCCGTGGTAGCCGCCCATGCCGCTCTCGCCGACGCCGCCGAAGGGCATGTTGGCGGTGGCGAGGTGGATGACGGTATCGTTGATGCAGCCGCCGCCGAAGCGCGCGCGGGACATCACCCGGCGCTGGGCGGCGCGGTCGGCGCTGAAGAAGTACAGCGCCAGCGGGTGGGGACGCCGGTCGATCTGCTCGAGCGCCTCGTCGAGCGTGCGGTAGGTCAGCACGGGCAGGACGGGGCCGAAGATCTCCTCCGCCATGGCGGCGTCGTCAAACGACGCCGGGTCGAGGATGGTCGGGGCGATGCGCAGCGACGCGGCGTCGCGCTCGCCGCCGAAGGCGACGTGACCGCGCTCGATCAGCCCGCTCAGGCGGTCGAAGTGCTTCCGATTGACGATGCGCCCGTAGTCGGGGTTCTCCAGCGGGCGCTCGCCGTACTGGGCGGCGACGGCGCGCTTGAGCGCCTCGACCAGCGGCGCGCGCACGGCCTCGTCGCAGTAGACGTAGTCGGGTGCGACGCAGGTCTGACCGCAGTTGAGGAACTTGCCGAAGGCGATGCGCCGCGCGGCGAGCTCGAGATCGGCGGTGCGGTCGACGATGCAGGGACTCTTGCCGCCCAGCTCCAGCGTCACCGGCGTCAGGTTGCGCGCCGCCTTTTCCATCACCAGCCTGCCGACGCCGACGCCGCCGGTAAAGAAGATGTAGTCGAACGCGCAGTCCAGCAGCATGGCGTTCTCGGCGCGACCGCCGGTGACGGTGAACGCCCATTCGGGCGGCAGCGCGCGGGCGATGAGCTTCTCCAGCGCCTGCGAGGTGCGCGGCGCATAGGCGCTGGGCTTGAGCACCACGGTGTTTCCGGCGGCGATGGCGTCGGTCAGCGGCTCGAGCGCCAGCATCAGCGGATAGTTCCACGGGCTCATCACCAGCGCCACGCCGTAGGGGCTCGCCAGCTGATAGCTGGCGGCGCAGAACTGCGCCAGCGGCGTGCGCGCGCGGATGGGGCGGGCGTAGCGCCGGACGTGGCGCAGCATGTGGTTCAGTTCGGACAGCGCCATGCCGGTCTCGCACATGTAGCTCTCCGTGGGGCTCTTGCCCAGGTCGGCGCGCAGGGCGTCGTTGATCTCGCCCTCCATGGCGCGAAGCGCGTCGCGCAGCGCCCGCAGCGCTTCCAGCCGCGCCGCCACCGGCAGCGTCCGCCCAGCGGCGAAAAACGCCCGCTGGGCCGCGATCCTTTGCAGCAGTTGTTCTCGTTCCATCGCATTCATTCCGCGCGCAGTAGCAGCTGGGCGACGTCCTCCTTGGAGAAATAGGCGGGATTGACGATCATCGCGCCGTCGTTGAGCGCCTTGGCGGCGATCTCGTCGACGCGGGCGCGGTCGAACTTGCCGGTATCGCGCAGCCGCACAGGCAGTCCGGCGGCCTCGGAGACGGCGCGCACGAACGCGGCGACAGCGTTCACCGGATCGTCCGACGCAGAAAACAGCGGCGCGATCGGCGCGTACAGTCCGGGCGTGCGGCTGGCGTTGTACGCCATGACGTGCGGCAGCAGAATCGCCATCGCCTCGCCGTGGGCGATGTGGCAGGCGCCGCCGAGCGCGTGACCGATGGCGTGCACCGCGCCGACCATGCTGTTGCCGAACGCCGCGCCC
>CALVPU010000003.1 GCA_944353735.1 uncultured Eubacteriales bacterium
CGCGGTTCTTGCTCTCGGGGTCCGCCTCGGCAAACGTCACGCCCAGATCGCTGGAAAGGAACAGGGGATCGTAGCCGAAGCCGCCCGCGCCGCGATAGGCGCGCAGAATCTCGCCCTCGCAGCGGCCGTAGACGACCAGCGGCGCGCGCCCGGGACGGCACAGCGCGATCGCCGCGCCGTAGTGTGCCGTGCGCGGTTCGGGCACGTTCTCCAGTTCCCTGAGCAGCAGCTGGTTGTTCGCCTCATCGTCGCCGTGCACGCCGCAGTAGCGCGCCGAGTGGACGCCCGGCCTGCCGCCGAGCGCGTCGACGCACAGCCCGGAATCGTCCGCCAGCGTGGCGCAATGGCAGATGTCCATAAGCGCCTGCGCCTTGAGCAGCGCGTTCTCCTCGAACGTCTCGCCGGTCTCGTCGACATCCAGTGCAATGCCCATCTCGCGCATGGTGCGCACGTCGAAGCGGTCGCCGAGCATCTGTTTCAGCTCGCGCAGCTTGCCGAAGTTATTGCTCGCCAGAACGAGCTTCGGCTTGCGCGCGATGACCGCGGCGCGCTCGCCCAGCGCCGCGCACTGCGCCTCCATCAGCTGGAGAATGCCCTTTTCAGCGAGGCTGAGCATCACATCGAGTTCTTCGCGCGAAAAGCGCGCGTGTTCGCCGGTGCCCTGCACCTCGACAAACTTCAAGCCGCCGTCCGCCTCGCGGGTCATGACGACGTTCATGTCCACCTGCGCGCGGCTGTCCTGCGCGTACTCGAGGTCGAGCGTGCAGACGCCGTCGACCACGCCCGCCGACACCGCTGCCACCTGCCGCACGACCGGCGAATCCTGCAGCGCGCCTTCGCGCAGCAGCTTGTCCACCGCCAGACAGAGGGCGGCAAAGCCGCCGGTGATCGACGCCGTGCGCGTGCCGCCGTCCGCCTGAATGACGTCGCAGTCGATGGTGATCGTGCGCTCGCCGAGGCGGCTCAAATCGCACGCCGCGCGCAGCGAGCGCCCGATGAGGCGCTGGATCTCAACGCTGCGACCGTCGCGCCGGACGCCGTCGCGCGCCTTGCGTCTGGGCGTCGCCCCGGGCAGCATGGCGTATTCCGCCGTCAGCCAGCCCTTGCCGCTGCCGCGCAGAAACGGCGGCACGCCGTCCTCGACGGACGCCGTGCAGATCACGCGCGTGCGACCGCACTCGATGAGCACCGAACCAGCCGCCATCTCCGTATAGTCCGGAAGGATGCGCGCGCAGCGCATCTCCTCCGGCTGCCTCTCCAGTTTTTCCATGCTCTCAGTTCCTCTCCTTCGCCGCCGACCTCACTCGTCGAGGATCATGGCGGACTGCGTTTGAATGTAGTCGTAGACGATCGTGTCGGCGACGTTGGCGAACGTCGGCACACTCAGCGTATCCTCGCCGGGATCGAACGGCTCGCCCTCGACGAGCACCTCCACGGCGTCGATGCCGTCGAACTGCGTGCAGGTCAGCACCAGCGCCTTGAGTGCCATGCGCCCGCCGTCGGAGTTGAGCGCGATGTCGGCGAACTCGCGGGCGAAATTGCGCCGGGCGGTGCCGTCTTCCACCGTGACGTCGATCAGGCCGCAGCCGGCGGGCAGCGTGTTCTCCAGAGAACCGGCGGTGCTCGGTCCCTTCGCCAGCTCGAGCACGGCGGTGTTGATGTCGGGTTGGGAGTAGACCATGCGCGTCACCGGCACGACCACGGTTCCCGCCTCCGAGGGGAAGTACAGCGTCACGCCCTGCGCATCCTCGGCGCCGACGGCGTCGGCAGACGCCTCAAGGTTGATGTCGCCCCGCGCGAACGTGCCGGAAACGTCCGTGCCGTGCGGCAGGGTCTCGCGCTTCTGCCCGCCGATGAGGAATTCAACCTCGTCCACCGTGTCGAATTCCGTCAGCGTCTGCACGATGGCGCTGATCATGTTTGCCTCTGCGGCGGCGTCGGGCAGCTCGAGCACTTCCTCGCTCAGGTCGATGCGCGCGCGCCCGTCGGCGATGTCCAGATCGATCGTCGTGTTCTCCGGCAGCACCGTGCGCAGTCCCAGCCGCGCCGCCTGCATGTCGTTCTCCGCACTCTTGACCATCATGCCGAGCGTGGCCTTGGCAATGCCGTCCTCCATGGGCAGCGTGCACATCACCGGCACGAGATAGCCGTCGTTGTCCTGATAGTAGACGATCGTGGACGCCTTCTGCGCGGGCGCGGACGTCGCCGCGGCGCCGGACACGGCGGAATCCGCCTCAGGCGCGGGCGTCGCGGAGGAGTCCGTCTCGCCGGTCCGGCTCACGGTCGGCTCCGGGGAGACTTCCCCCGACGGCGCGCTCGACGGCTTGCGCCAGAGCGACCACGTGCACGCCAGCGCAATCGCCACGATCAGCAGCGCGAGCGCCAACAGATACATTTTGCGCTGATTCCCGGTAAAATTCATCCGAAACCCTCCTTGCGACACCTGATTTCTGTTCAACTTATTCCGTCGCAAGGCGGGTTATGCCCACGCCCTTCTATTCTATCACATGCGGCGCGGTTGCGCAATCATCGAAAATCGTTTATAATGGTGAGGATATCAAAAAACAACGGAGGGACAACTATGCCTCTGGACGGACTGACGCTCGGCTTCGTCGCCGGCGAGCTGCGCGCCAAGCTGGTGGGCGGACGCATCGACCGCGTGACCCAGCCCGAGCGCGACGAGCTGATCCTCACCATCCGCAACGGCGGCGAGAACCACCTGCTGCTGCTCTCCGCCAGCGCGGACTGCGCGCGCGCCCACCTGACCGCACAGAAAAAAACCGGTCCGCTGGAACCGCCGTCGCTGTGCATGCTGTTGCGCAAGCACGTCACCGGCGGTCGCATCAGCGCCATCGAGCAGATCGACTGCGACCGCATCCTCGAGATCGAAATCGAGCACCTCGACGAGCTCGGCGACCGCGCCGCCAAGCGCCTCGTGTGCGAGTTCATGGGCAAGCACTCGAATCTGATCTTCGTCGGCGGCGACGGTCGCATCATCGACAGCGCCCGCCGCGTGACCGACACGATGTCCTCCGTGCGCGAGGTGCTGCCCGGACTGCGCTACGAGCGCCCGCCGGCGCACGGCAAGATTCCCTTCGCCGACGTGACGGCGGAGCGCCGTGCCGCGGCGATGCGCGGACAGGGCGGGCCATAGTGGAAGGCGCTGGCGCGAGCGATC
>CALVPU010000004.1 GCA_944353735.1 uncultured Eubacteriales bacterium
GTGGGAGCTGGCGACCGACGGCCTGCGCGGCGCGCTGGACGACCTGGGCGTCAAGTACGTCGTCAACGAGGGCGACGGCGCGTTCTACGGCCCGAAGATCGACTTCCACCTGACCGACTGCCTCGGCAGAACCTGGCAGTGCGGCACCATCCAGCTGGACATGAACCTGCCCGAGCGCTTCGACCTGACCTACACCGGCCCCGACGGACAGGAGCACCGCCCCGTGATGATCCACCGCGTGGTGTTCGGCTCCATCGAGCGCTTCATCGGCATCCTCACGGAGCACTTCGCGGGCGCGTTCCCGCTGTGGCTCGCGCCGGTTCAGGTGCGCCTGATGACGATCACCGATCGCGCCGACGAGGCCGCCAAGGCCGTGCAGGCGAAGCTCGAGGACGCCGGCATCCGCACCGAGATCGACCTGCGCAACGAGAAGATCGGCTTCAAGATCCGCGAAGCGCAGGTGCAGAAGATCCCCTATATGCTCGTGCTGGGCGACAAGGAGGCCGAGAACGGCGTCGTCGCCGTCCGCAAGCGTGGCGAGGGCGACGTCGGTCAGATGACGCCGGACGAGCTGCTCGCAAAGCTCAAGGAGGAGATCCGCACCAAGGCGCGGTGAACCATTTCAGGGGAAGATCCTACAAAATGTACAAGGCGGTCGCCGTCAATGGTCGGAACGGATAAGGCCATCCTCGCGTTCAAACTCTGAGCCGACCTGAGAACCGTCATTCGCGGTCTGTTCACACTTTCAGACGCGAAAAAACGCAACAATATGAACCGTTCGGGGCGAAATCCGCCCCGAACTTTTCATTTGTGGAACCTTTGTATCGGAGGCGGTTCCTTTGCGCGGCTTTTCGCCATTGACGCGCGGGATGTGCTATAATGGCGCTGCGGTTCAGGAAAGAGCCGCGAGAACTTCGCACATGGGAGGAATCCGATATGAAAAAGCAGTTGACGATTTTGGTGGCGCTGGCGCTGCTGGTCTCCGCACTGGCGGCGTTTGCCGAGGAAGCGGCGACGGACAGCGCGCAAACGGCAGAAGCGGTGGAAGCAACGGAGGCAACGGAAGTAACGGAGGCAACGGAAGCAATGGAAGCGGGACCGGAGCTGCCGTTTGACGATGGCGCATGGCTGACTTCGGCTTCGGCGGGCGCTACGATTTACCTGCCCGCGGATTGGACGATCGCCGAGGAGAGCGAGACCGGCTTTACCGCCGCGAGCGCGGACGGCGCGGAGACCGTGGCGGTGGAGATCGTGGCGCTGGACGAGCCCACCGACCTGACGACTTACATGGACAGCACCGGCGAGAGCTATGCGCTTGAGGCGATGGCGAATCGCGACGCTGCCGTGGTGGTCACCGACGCGAACCGCACCGTGACCTTCCTCTGGGACGACGCCACGCTGGTGCGCCTCACCTTCACGCCCGGCGCGGAAGGCACGACCGTCGCCGACAACGCCCTCGCCATCGCCGGAACATTCGCGCTGACGGACGGCGGCATGGCGTTTGAATTCGCCGCAGGCGATGCCGCGGCGGAAACCGGCGACGCAGGCGAAGCCACCGCGGCTGTGGAAAGCGGCGACGCGGACACCGCTGCGGCGGAATGACAGCCGTTCGATCGCATCCTTGCCGCCATGCGGGAGGCGCCAGTTGGCGCCTCCCGCTGCTTTGTGCTGCGCGCGTCCAATTTCCTCACGCCGTGCAGACGTCAAATCCTAGCAAGATCGCGTCAAAGGGGTTGACAAAAGAATCGCAGTGCGATATAATCTAACCATCGCAGTGCGATGTATCGCGCTGAAAGGGTGGGGTGATGCGGCTTGGACGCGCACATTCGCAAGGTGTACGTGCCGATGACGGAGACGGGCTTCTACATCCTGCTGTGCCTGCGCGAGGAGATGCACGGGTACAGCGTGGTGCGCAGGGTGGAGGAGATGACGGGCGGCGAGATCCGGCTGAGCCCGGGAACGATGTACGGCAGCCTGTCAAAGATGGAAAAGGATGGACTGATCCGCTTCGTCCGCGAGGAGGACAAGCGCAAGCTCTACGTGATCACGCCGCTTGGGCGGGAGGTGCTGGCGCTGGAGATGCGGCGGATCGAGCGGCTGTATAAAAACATGATGGAGGCGCGGACATGAAGGAGCACAGGACGGCGTTTCGCTATTTCACGATCATGGAATACGAAAAGGAACAGCGGTGGCTGGAGGAACGGCACCGCGCGGGCTGGAAGCTGGTGGGCGCGATGGCGTGCTTCTACCGCTTCGAGCGCTGCCAGCCGGAGGAGGTCGTCTATCAGCTCGATTACAGCGAGGACGGGCGCGCGCGGCGGGCGGAATACCTGCAGCTGTTCCGCGACTGCGGCTGGGAGCACGTGCTGGACAACGTCGGATACAGCTACTTTCGCAAGCCGAAGGCGCAGATGTGCGGCGATGAGGGGATTTTCTGCGACATGGAATCGCGCATGGACATGTTCAGGCGCATCCTGCGCGGGCGGATGATCCTGCTGCTGGCGCTTCTGGTGTGCCTGTTTCTGCCGGCGATGGCGCTGCTCATTGCTGGCGCCGCCGAGGAAGGCGCGGGCGCCGATCTGGCCTGGTGGAGCATCCCGACGGCGGCGGTGCTGGTGCTGTACATCGCGGTCGCCGTGCAGACGGTGATGCAGTACCGGCGGATCCGCAGGGGCGCGTAGCGCCTCCGCGTGCGGGAGAGGGTGTCGCATGCGCGCCCGGGAAGGATGACCGAACGCGGGGGACGCGCAAGAAGGGCGCTGAGGGGATCGTTTCCCCACAGCGCCCAAGCTGTCCAAAAACCAAGGGAGAGTGCGAGCGGGCGGAAATCCCTTGTCGCGCCTGCGCCTCAGCAGGTCGCGCCGCCGGTCAGGTGAACCTGCGCGGCGATGTTCTCCGCCTTGCGGGCGAGCAGGTCGTCGGCGAGGAGCTGCGCCTGCACGTTCTCAAAGCCGAGGCGGGCGATCGTGTCGGCGAAGCGCTCGCCGGTGACGCCCTGTTCGCGGAAGAGCAGAATCGCCTTTTCGATCACGGCGAGCACCTCTTCGCGGTCGGTAAAGACCTTGTCGAGGAAGCGACCGCGCGCGACCTTCTTGCCCCAGCGGCCGCCGATGCAGATGCGGTAGCCGTTGGTGGACTCGTCAAAGGCGTGGAACGGGCACTTGCCGACGCAGCGGCCGCAGTGGTTGCAGGCGTCGGGGTCGACGTGGATCTTGCCGTCCCGCAGCTCGGCGATCTTGATCGGGCAGGCGTTGACCACCTGACAGACCTTGCAGCCGCGGCACTTGTCCAGCTGGATGTTGGGCACGCGCTGACCGACGACGCCGATGTCGTTCAGGTCGGGCTTGACGCAGTTGTTCGGGCAGCCGCCGACGGCGATCTTGAACTTGTGCGGCAGCTTGACGTCGCGGTAGCCCTTGTAGAAGCGCTCGTGGATCTCGTCGGCGAGGGCGAAGGTGTCGATCAGGCCGTACTGGCAGGTCGTGCCCTTGCAGGAGACCACGGGGCGGACCTTGGAGCCGGTGCCGCCGGTCTCGAGACCGGCCTGCGCCAGATGCGCGCGCAGCGGCTCGATGTTTTCGTACGGCACGCCCTGAATCTCGATCGTCAGGCGGGAGGTCATGGCGACCTCGCCGGAGCCGTACAGCTCGGCGGCTTCGCTGATGGCGCGGCTCTCGGCGGAGGTGATCTTGCCGTTGCGGGTGATCACGCGGGCGTTGAAGGTCTCGCCGGTGCGCTTGTCCATCAGGAAGCCGAGGCCCTTGACGCGGGTGATCTCCTCGGCGGGCACCTTGCCCGCGCGCTTGACGCGCACGTCGTTGAAGAACGTCGCGCCTTCGAGCACGGCGGTGTTCGCGTAGCCCGCGGCGACCATCTTGCGCTGCAGCATGTAGCCGCGCTTGCCCTTCAGGCAGACCAGCAGCAGCTTTTCGTCCTTGCCGACGCCCTTGATTTCGCCGTCGAAGGCGCTGAGGTTGACGAATGTCGCGTTGGGGATGTTCGGCTGCGGCGCGACGTCGATCACGCGATAGCCCTTCGCCTTGCCGGCGGCGTACTCCGCGGGCGTCATGCTGACCATCTTGCCGTCCATCTTGTTCATCAGCACGCCCAGCGCCTGCACGAACGGGTGGATCGCCGTGGAGAACGGCGGCGCATAGGCGAGGTCGAGGCACTCGAGGTCGTCCACCGTCGCCTTGAGCGAGATCGCGGTCACGCCGATGTCCGCCATCTTGTCCACGGCGCCCGCGCCGAACACCTGAATGCCCAGCAGGCGGCGGCTGGCGCGGTCGGCGATCAGCTTGGTGACGAACGTCGACGCGCCGGGATAGTAGTGCGCCTTGTCGTCGGTGACG
>CALVPU010000005.1 GCA_944353735.1 uncultured Eubacteriales bacterium
AACAGCCCGAGCAACTGCGGCATGATCAGCACCGTCGGAACGAAGAACAGGCCCTGCCGCGCCATGGCGAGGAACGAAGCGCGCACCGCCTTGCCGGTCGTCTGGGTCATCATGTTGCACATCGTCGTCCATGCTGCGAGCGGGAAGGTCAGGCACTGCCAGCGAAGCGCGTCGGTGCCAATGCGGATGACGTCCGCGTCGTCGAGGAAGATCGCGACGATCGGATGGGCGAACGCGGCGCCGATGATGGCCAGGCCGATCAACACGACCGTCGACAGCCGCACGCAGAACCAGAAGGCTTCGCGCACGCGTGCGTACAGCTTTGCGCCGTAGTTGAAGCCGCAGACGGGCTGGAAGCCCTGACCGAAGCCGATCAGGCAGCTGTTGGCAAACTGCATGATGCGCGCGACGATCGTCATGCCGGCGATGGCGACGTCGCCATAGGGGCGCGCCGCAAAGGTCAGGCAGATGGTTGCCACGCTGCCCAGACCCTGCCGCAGCAGCGAGGGCGTGCCGCCGTTGAGGATCGTCAGATAGTGGCGCGGGGTTGGATGGAAGTTTTTCAGCCGGATGGTGATCGTGCCGCCGCGGTGCGTGCCGATCCAGAGCAGTATGAAGCCGACGAACTGGCTGATGATCGTCGCCAGTGCAGCGCCGCTTACGCCCATGTCGAGCGTGAAGATCAGCAGCGGGTCGAGGCCGATGTTGATGACCGCGCCGGAGACGATGCCGAGCATCGCGTAAATGGCGTTTGCCTGATAGCGCATCTGATTGTTCAGCACCAGCGAGGCGGTCATATACGGTGCGCCGATGAGGATGAAGCGCATGTAATCGCGGACGTAGGGGAGCGTGGTCTCCGTCGCGCCCAGCATGTAGGACAGCGGATTCAGCCCGATCAATCCCACGGCCATGATCACGAAGCCGGCGATCAGCGCCGAGAAGAAGCCCGTCGCCGCCATCTTCTGGGCGTCCTCGTTGTCGTGCGCGCCGAGCGCGCGGGAGATGTAGTTGCCGGAACCATGGCCAAAGAAGAAGCCCACCGCCTGAATGATCGCCATCAGCGGATAGACGATGCCGACGCCCGCCGTGGCGCTCGCGTTTTGCAGCATGCCGACGAAAAGGTGTCGGCCATGTTGTAAAACGAGGTGACCAGCATGCTGATGATCGTCGGAACCGCCAGTTGACAGACGAGCTTTTTGACGGGGGTCTGGGTCATCCTTTGGAATTTTTGCTCCTGAGCATTGTCCATGGGGCCTCACTCCTCTTTCGTGTCTGCGCCGCGGGACGGCGCCTTTTGATGGCGCGCTTTGAACGCGCGAGCATTTGATCTGCCGGCGGCTATACGCCGAATTCAAACAGCGTGACCTGGCTGCTCTCGGGCATGTCGCCCAGACAGCCCGCCTGTTTGAGCATCTCGATGACCGGCTTGGGCACCTTGCGCCTGAGCATGTCGTCCTGCGAGATGAAGGGCCCGCCCGCGCGCGCGGCGGCGAACGCCTTCGCGGCGCCCTCGCCGACGCCGGGCAGCGCCGTGATGGGCGGAAGGATCATGCCGTCGGCATCCAGCTGGTACTCCGTCGCGTCGGATGCGTAGATGTCGATGGGCTTGACGTGCACGCCGCGCAGGTTCATTTCGATCAGGATCTCCAGCAGCGCGTTTTCGTCCTCCTTGCGCTCCCGCTCAGTTTTGTCCAGCTCCTTGATCGCGTCGATCATGCCGCGCAGCTGCGCGACGTCCGAGGTGACCATCCTCGTGGCGTCGAAGCTCTCCGCGTTTCGGGAGAGATAGCAGCAGTAGTAGGCGGCGGGATAGAAGATCTTGAAGTACGCGATGCGCAGCGCCATCGTGACGTAGGCCACGGCGTGCGCCTTCGGGAACATGTACTTGATCTTCTTGCAGCTGTCGATGAACCACGGCGGCGCGTCGACCGCGGCGATGGCTTCCTCCATGAACGGCTGGAGACCCTTGCCCTTGCGGACGGACTCCATCGTCTTGAACGCGACTTCCGGCTCGACGCCGTAGCTCATCAGCTGGTTCATGATGTCGTCGCGCGTGCAGATGCACTCGCGCAGCGGCACGCCCTGGCGGACGAGGTCCTGCGCGTTGCCAACCCAGACGTCGGTGCCGTGCGACAGGCCGGAGATGCGAATCAGTTCCTCCATCGTCTTGGGCTGCGTCTCCTTGAGCATGCCGCGCACGAAGCGCGTGCCGAACTCCGGTATGCCCAACGTGCCGCTCTCGGCGACGCCCAGCTCCTCGGCGGTCAGTCCCAGCGCCTCAGGGCTGGAGAACAGCGAGATGATCTTGCCGAACACGTCCGGATCGTGCAACGGCACCGCCTGCGGCGCGATGCCGGTCAGGTCCTGCAGCCGGCGCAGCATGGTCGGATCGTCGTGACCGAGCACGTCGAGCTTGACCAGCACGTCGTGCATGGAGCTGAAGTCGAAGTGCGTGGTGACCGTCTCGGAGTTCATGTCGTCGGCGGGGTGCTGAATCGGCGTGAACTGATAGATCTCGTACTCCTTCGGCAGCACGACCATGCCGGCGGGATGCTGGCCGGTCGTGCGCTTGACGCCGGTGATGCCCTTGGCCAGCCGCTCCTTTTCGGCGTTGGACAGGCTCAGGTTGCGCTCCTCGGCATACTTGAGCACGTAGCCATAGGCGGTCTTTTCAGCGATGGTGCCGATCGTGCCCGCGCGGAAGCAGTTTTCCGCACCGAAAAGCTCCTTGATGTAGTTGTGCGCCACCGGCTGATAGACGCCGGAGAAGTTCAGGTCGATGTCCGGCACCTTATTGCCCTTGAAGCCGAGGAACACCTCGAAGGGAATGTTGAAGCCGTCCTTGTCCATCGGAGAACCGCACACGGGGCAGTTCTTCGGCGGCAGGTCGAGGCCGGTCGGGTATTCGGCGGGCACGTCGAATTCGTTGTGCTTGCACTTCGGGCAGACGTAGTGCGGCGGCAGCGAGTTGACCTCGGTGATGCCTGACAGGAACGCCACCAGCGACGAGCCGACTGAGCCGCGCGAGCCGACAATGTAGCCGTCGGACAGCGACTTCGCCACCAGTTTGACCGCGATCATGTACAGCGTGGAAAAGCCGTAGCCGATGATGGCGCCGAGCTCCTTGTCCACGCGCTTCTGCACGATCTCCGGCAGCGGGTCGCCGTAGATGGAGGTCGCTTTTTCCATCGTCAGCCGGCGCAGGTCACCCTCCGCCTCGGGCCAATAGGGCTGGAAGGTTTCCTTGCCCTCCGGATGGGGCAGGAACACCTTCACGTCGCCGATGCGGTCGGCGATGGCGTTCGGGTTCGTGACGACGATCTCCTTCGCCTTTTCGCGACCGAGATAGGAAAACTCCTCGAGCATCTCATTTGTGGTCTTGAAGTACAGCGGCGGCTGGAAGTCGGCGTCCTCAAAGCCCTTGGTCGCCATGAGGATGGCGCGGTAGATCGCATCGGTCGGTTCCTTGAAGTGTACGTCGCCGGTCGCGCACACCGGAATGCCGAGCTTTTCGCCGAGCGCGACGATCTTGCGGTTCAGCGCGCGCAGGCCGTCGTCGTCCTTGACGGTGCCCTCGCGCACGAGGAACTCGTTGTTGCCGATCGGCTGTACCTCGAGGTAGTCGTAGAATCTGGCGATGCGCGCAAGCGCCGCGTCGCTCTCGCCGGCGAGCACGGCGCGGAACAGCTCGCCGGACTCGCAGGCGCTGCCGACGATCAGCCCTTCGCGGTATTTCTCGATGAGGCTGCGCGGTATGCGCGGCGTGCGGTAGAAGTAGTTGAGGTGCGCCTCGCTGACGAGGCGGTAGAGGTTGGTGATGCCCGTCTGGCTGGTCGCCAGCAGGATGATGTGGTACGACTGCTTGCCGGCGTCGGTGGCAAAACTGGTATTCAGCTCGCGCAGCAGCGTCACGTCCTTGCGCGCCCGCATCTCGGCGAGCATCTTCATCAGCATCAGCGCCGTGGCGCGCGCGTCGTGCACGGCGCGATGGGCGTTGGTCAGCGAGATGCCCATCAGCTTGCAAATCGTGCCCAGCTTGTGGTTTCTGAAGTTGGGATAGAGATTGCGCACCAGCGCCAGCGTGTCCAGCGTGGTAAAGGTGAACGGCTGACCGATCAGGCGGAACGCGCGGCGGAAAAACGCCAGGTCGAACGCGGCGTTGTGCGCCACGAGCACCGCGCCTTCGCAGAACTTTGCAAAGTCCGGCATGGCCTCCCGGAGCGTGCGCTTGCCGCGCAGCATCGCCGAGGTGATGCCGGTGATCTCGACGATCTTGTCCGGCAGCGGGCGGCGCGGATCGATCAGTTCGGAGAACTCCGCGACCTCGACGCCGTTTTCAAAGCGCACCGCGCCGATCTCGATGATCTCGTCGGTGTACGTGTTCAGCCCCGTGGTCTCCACGTCGAGCACCACATAGGCGGTGTTGTCGATGGTTTCGTCGGACGCGCCCCTGACGATGTCCGCCGCGTCCTCGATCAGATAACCCTCGCAGCCGGGAATCAGCTTGATGCCCGCCTTCTTCGCCGCGCCGAACGCCTCCGGGAACGACTGCACCACGCCGTGGTCGGTCACGGCGATGGCGCGATGCCCCCACGCCGCCGCCTGCTTGATGAGGTCGGTGGCGCTGGCGCAGGCGTCCATCGTGCTAAACGTGGTGTGCAGGTGCAGCTCGACGCGCTTTTCCGGCGCGGTGTCCGCGCGCACCGGCTTCTGCGCCTCCACGAGGTCGCTGACCATCAGCACCATCTCGCGCTTGAACTCGTCGTAGCGGTAGGTGCCCTTGGCAGTGACCCACCTGCCGTCCTTGAGCGCGGCGGACAGCGCGTCCGCCTGCGCCTGAATGCTTTTGGCGCTGTCCTCCGCAGCGCGCCGCCCGCCGAGGAACAGCTTGCAGTTGACCGAGCCGAGGCGGTCCGACATGGTAAAGGCGACGATCTTGCCCTTGCCGTTCTTGGTGTCGCGCATCTCGCATCCCGAGACCTCGCCGCGCACGGCGCAGCGACCGATATCCTCCGTGATTTCGTTCATGGGAATGACGGGATCGTGAATGGCTCGACCGAACACCGCGTCGGACGCCGATGGACGAGCGGATTCCGCCTTGACCGGCTGCGCTGTCATCGCCAGCGCCTCCGCCTCCCGCGCGCGCGCCTCGGCGATCTCGCGGATGCGGCGCTCGTCGTCGCCGGTCACGCGAATGTCCGCCGCACAGCGGATGCCAAACAGCTCGTCCATCAACGACTCAAACATGCGGTCGATGCCGCGCGCACGCAGATAGGCGGCGCCCTCGGCGCTGGAAACGCAGACGATCAGCCTGCCGTCCTCGAGCCGCCAACCCTTGCCGTCCCAGTCGATAAACGGCATCGAACCCGGGCTTTCGTGGCGCACAAGTTCCTTCATCAGAGCCGACGCCACCGACAGATCCCGCTCCACGCACGCACGCAGCGCCGGATAGCTCACCTTTGTCTCCACGCGCACCTGCGGAAACGCCGACGCCATCTGCTGCGCCACGAACTTGTATTCGCCGCGCGACAGCAGCCGCGACGCCTGAAAGCGCACGCGCACATCGCCCGTCGCGCGCGAGATCGACACCCGCGACAGCGACAGGCAGTCCGCAAGCGCGCCGTTCTCCGTCGAGATCAGCTTTTCCCAAGGCTGGCTCATGGAATTCTCCTTTCCGCCATCCAATCGGCGCCGCGCACCGGCATGGCGTTCATCCGTACCCTTTCCGCAGGTTCAGGCGCCGCGCATCTCTGCGCCTTCCGCCGCGCGCCCGGCACCGCGTCCGCCGCACACACCTCGCCGGCAGGCGAAGCGGCTGCGCAAACCCTTGCTATGCGCCGGCGCTACATCTGCGCCGCCCGGCGGCGGATCTCGGCGATGAGCGCTTCCGCGAGATCGCCCTTGACCGCACGGGGCGCTTCGCCGCGCACAAACAGCGCGCCGCCATCCTTGCCGCCGGCGACGCCGGCATCCGCCTCGCGCGCCTCGCCGGGACCGTTGACGATGCAGCCCATTACGGCGACCTTGATCGGCTTGCGGACGTCCATCGTCGCCGCGCGCACGCGGCGGGCGATGCCCTCGACGTCGATGCAGGTGCGCCCGCAGGTGGGACAGGAGATGATCTCCACGCAGTCGCGGCGCAGGCCGCAGGCGCGCAGGATCGACAGTCCGGCAGGCACCTCCTGCACCGGATCGCCGGAGAGCGACACGCGAATCGTATCGCCGATGCCGTCGAGCAACAGCGCGCCGATGCCGACGGCGGACTTGACGATGCCGACGTCCGCCGTGCCGGATTCGGTCACGCCGATGTGCTGAGGATAATCGCTGAGCCGGGCGGCAAGGCGGCAGGCTTCGACCATCGTGCGCACGTCGGTCGCCTTGTAGGAGAGCACGATGTCCTCGAAGCCGCACTTCTCGAGCATGCGCGCGTGGTTGAGCCCGCTTTCCACCATGCACGCCGCCGTCACGCCGCCGTACTTGGCGAGCAGATCCCTTTCGATCGAGCCGGAATTGACGCCGATGCGCACCGGCACGCGATGTGCCTTGAGGCAGTCGGCGAGGATGCGCACGTTCTTCTCCCCGCCGATGTTCCCGGGATTGATGCGCACCTTGGCGATGCCGTTTTCGATTGCGCGCACGGCGAGCCGGTAATCGAAGTGGATGTCGGCAACCAGCGGCACGGGGCTGCCGTCCACCAGCGCGCGCACAGCCTCGGCGCACGCGGCGTCGTAGACCGACACGCGCACGATGTCCGCGCCGGCGTCCGCCATGCGGCGAATCTGCGCGAGCGTTGCGGCGACGTCGCGGGTGTCGGTATTCGTCATGGTCTGAACGCTCACGGGCGCGCCGCCGCCGATGGCGACGCCGCCTACCTGAACCTGTCTGGTCATGCGCACGCCTCCCCCTGTATGCTCAGAGCACGTATGTCACGATATCACGCCACGCCACCACGATGGCGAGGCCGAAAAACAGCAGCAGTCCAACGGCGTGCACCATGCCCTCCTTCTCCGGCGGCACGGGCTTGCGGCGGATCGCCTCCACGATGAGAAACACCAGCCGTCCCCCGTCGAGCGCCGGAAGCGGCAGCAGGTTGACGATGCCCAAGTTCAGCGATACCGCCGCCACAAAATACGGCGCCATGCTCACATCCTGTTGCAGGACTTGATTCGCCACCGCCACCGTGCCGACCACGCCGGTGATCTGGTCGGCGCCCTGCCCGTGGAAAATGAGATCCTTGAGCACATCGTAGAGCATCGTCGACATGGCGCGCATCAGCCGACCCGAGAGCTCGACCGCTTCGCCGAAGGCAAACCCGCTCGTGCGAAACAGCATGCCGACCTGCTTGACCGTCTCGCCCGTCGCCTCGTCGACGACGACCGTCGCCGGCACAACGGTCACGTCGACCATCTCCTCGCCGCGCCGCACGGTCAGCGCGACCGTATCGTCCCGCTGGATGATGGCGCGCAGCGCCTCGGTGCCGGCATCGTCGTAGGAAATCGCTTCGCCGTTGGCGGCGACGATCACGTCGCCCGGCTGGAGCTGCGCGGAAGCGCCCTCGACCAGCGCGTCGATCTGTGGATAGACATGCGCCTGCAGCATGAGAAAATAGACGACGCCGGCGGCAAATGCCAGCGCGACGTTCATGACGGGACCGGCGAGTACGGTGAGAAAGCGCTTCCACACCGGCTGGCGGTTCATGGCGTTGGGCGCGGGATTCTCCTCGTCCTCGCCGACGAACTGGCAGTATCCGCCCAGCGGCAGCGCACGGATCGAATAGCGGATGCCCTTGCGCTCCCAGCCCACGAGCTTCGGACCGAAGCCGATGGAGAATTCGACGATGCCGATGCCGCACAGGCGACCGACGATGTAGTGTCCCAGCTCGTGGAACAGTATCATAGCGCACAGCAGCAAGATTGCCGCGACAGCGTACAGGAAATTGGTCATGAATCCCTCCGAATGATGTTTTGCGCGATGGCGCGCGCCTCGGCGTCCGCGTCGTGGACGTCGCCAATGGCGGCGACGGCGCGGGCAGGGCACACGCTCATTGTCTCCGCGATCACCTCGGCAATGCGTCCAAAGGAGATTTGACCGCGCAGGAACGCCGCGACTGCCGCCTCATTGGCGCCATTGAGCGCGACCGGCGCGCTGCCGCCCGCCCGCAGCGCCTCGTAAGCCATCGACAGGCAGGGAAAGCGCCGCGTATCCGGCGCTTCGAACGTCATCGTCCCGAGCCGGGCAAAGTCAAGCGGTTCCGCGCCGTAGGGCAGCCGTTCGGGATACGCCATGGCATAGCCGATCGGCCCGCGCATGTCCGGACGCGCCATCTGTCCGAGCACTGCGCCGTCCTCAAACTCGATCATCGAGTGAATGACGCTCTGCGGATGGACGACCACATCGATCTTTTCCGGCGGCATGGCGAACAGGTGGTGCGCCTCGATGACCTCCAACCCCTTGTTGAGCATGGTGGCGCAGTCGACGGTGATCTTGCCGCCCATGCGCCACGTCGGATGCTGGAGCACGTCGCGCACCGTCGCCGCGCGCATGTCCTCCGCGCGCCACGTGCGCAGCGCGCCGCCCGACGCCGTGAGGATCAGCCGCCGCACGGGATTGTCCTGACGCGCCTGCAGGCACTGAAAGATCGCCGAGTGCTCGCTGTCCACGGGCAGCATCGGCTTGTTCAGCCGGCGCGCCTTGCGCGTGACCAGATCGCCGCCTGCCACCAGCGCCTCCTTGTTCGCCAGCAGCACGCGCTCGCAAACGTCCAGCGCCGTCCAGACCGCGTCCAGTCCCGCGATGCCGACGATCGCGCAAAGCGCGTCCATGGGGCGCGCCGCTTCGAGCGCGCGCACGGCGCAGTCCGGTCCAAAGATCCACTCACAGAAGCGCAGGTCCTCGGGAACCGCCTCCGGCTCGACCGCCAGCGCGGCGACTCTGGGGCGAAACTCGCGCACCAGCGCGAACAGCTTTTCCGCCGAACTGTGGGCGACCAGGCAGCTCGCCTCAAAGCGGTCGGGATACCTGCGCACCAGATCGAGCGCCTGCGTGCCGATCGAGCCCGTCGCTCCGAGGACCGCCATCGTCCGCTTTTCCATATTCCCTTCCCCCATTCACAGTCCCGCCGCACGGAAGAACAGATAACACGCCACGCCACAGAATAAGATACCGTCCATGCGGTCCATCATGCCGCCGTGACCGGGAAAGATGGTGCCGAAATCCTTGATGCCGCAGTGGCGCTTGATCAGCGAGGCGACCAGATCGCCCACCTGCGACAGCGCGCCGGCAATCAGCCCCAGCAGGGCGAACGCCCACAGCGGCGGCAGCACCGCGCCCGCCGGATTGCACTGCGGCCACGCCGACGCCGCGGCGTTGGCGAGCGCCGGCACCAGCACCGCGAACAGCACGCTCGCCGCCAGTCCGGCAATGGAGCCTTCGACCGACTTTTTCGGGCTGATCTGCGGCGAGAGGCGGTGCTTGCCAAAGCGCACGCCCACGAGCAGCGCGAACACGTCGTTGACCGAGGCAATGAAGAACGCCAGCAGCAGCGCCACCGTCGAGGTGAAGCGCGTGCCCAGATCCTGCAGCGTGATCATCAGCGAGAAGAACAGCCCGGGATAGAGCATCGGAAACACCGTGGTCACGAGGCTGACAAACGCCACCTTGCCGCGCAGCACGATGACCGTCATGGCGATGAGCAGGCTCAGCGTCAGCGCCAGCATCGGCGGGCTGATCTCGCCGAACACCGGATGGTCCAGCTTCGAGTGCAGCGACTGCGCCAGCACCGCCAGAAAACAATAGAGATAGCCCGCCCAGCGCACCGGATCGGCGCCGGTCTTGCGAAACGCCCGGTACATCTCCGACAGGCTCACCAGCATCGCAAACAGCAGCAGTCCCCGCAGCACCCAGCCCTGCAGCGCGATGCCGAGCAGCAGGACGACGGTGAACACCGCCCCGGTGACGACGCGCTTAACCATTTGATCCCTCCGCTTTCTCTTTGCCGAAGCGACGGCTGCGACCGGCGTATTCGCGCAGCGCGCGCAGGTACGCCGCCCGGTCGAAGTCCGGCCAGTAAGTTCTGTCAAACACCATCTCGGCGTACGCCGTCTGCCATGGCAGGAAGTTCGACAGCCGCATCTCGCCGCTGGTGCGAATCAGCAGGTCGACGTCCGGCATCCCAGCGGTGTACAGCTCGGCGGCAAACGCCGCCTCGTCGATGCCGTCGGGCGCGAGTTCTCCCGCCTGCACGCGCCGCGCCAGCGTCCGCGCCGCGCGCACCAGTTCGGCGCGCCCGCCGTAGTTGAGGGCGATGTTGAGCTTGAGCCCGGTATTGCCGCGCGTGCGCGCCATGGCGTTGACGACCGCCTCGCGCTGCGGCGCGGGCAGCCCGTCGACATCGCCCAGGATGAGGATGCGCACGTTCTTTTCGTCCAGCTCGTCGATCTCCGAGGCGAAATAGCGCAGCAGCAGCGACATCAGCGCGCCGACCTCGTCCTTGGAGCGCGCCCAGTTCTCCGTGGAGAACGCATAGATCGTCAGGCACTCGATGCCCCAGTCGTCGCTGGCGCGGATGATGTCGCGCAGCGCCTCGGTGCCGGCCGCATGCCCTGCGGTGCGCGGCAGATTGCGCGCGTTTGCCCAGCGACCGTTTCCGTCCATGATGATGGCGACGTGGCGCGGCAGCCGGTCGGGCGGCAGCGCCTGCGCCGGCGCGGCGGTCGACACGGGTACCGTGATATACTTGGGCTTTGCGCCGAAGAGATCGCCCAGCAGTTTGCCGAGTCTTTCTGCGAACACATTCCCGCCTCCCTTGCCAGCATTTTCATTGTAACAGGGCGTTTCGCCTGTGCGGAAACGCGCAGGCGGACAGACAAGCCGAAAGGGCAACCCATCGGGGTTGCCCTTGGGCGCGCGTCCGGTCAGACGGACATGATTTCCTTTTCCTTGTCCGCGCCAATGCGGTCGAGTTCCTTGATGTGCGCATCGGTGACCTTCTGCAGCTCCGTCTCGGCGCTCTTCTGGTCGTCCTCGGTGATCTCAGCGTCCTTCTTCATCTTCTTCAGGGCGTCCATCGCGTCGCGGCGGATGGCGCGCACGGCAACCTTGCCTTCCTCGATCTGCTTGCGAACCTGCTTGCACAGTTCCTTGCGGCGCTCCTCATTGAGCTCGGGCACCATCAGGCGGATGACCTTGCCGTCGTTGGACGGATTGATGCCGATGTCGGACTTCTGGATCGCCTTTTCGATGGGGCCGATCATCTTCGCCTCCCACGGCGCGATGACGAGCATGCGCGGTTCGGGCGCGGAGATATTGCCGACCTGGTTGAGCGCGGTGGGGGTGCCGTAGTAATCGACGGTGATCTTGTCCAGGATCTGCGGGTTGGCGCGACCAGCGCGCAGCGTGCTGAGGTCCTTGTGAATGACGGCGATGGTCTTGTCCATCTTGGACCCCGCGTTCTTGATCGTGTCCTGATACATACATGTCCCTCCAAACATCCATATGCGCCGAAGCGCAGGTTTCTCTATCCTCTATTTTAGCGTAAAACACAGGAATTGGCAAGCGCTAATTTGATCGAAGCGCAATTTTTCGCACGTCTGGCGATTGTGCCGCGGCGCGGTGGACAGTTTTGCGCAGCCGTGTTATAATTTATGAAGGAT
>CALVPU010000006.1 GCA_944353735.1 uncultured Eubacteriales bacterium
TTCAGCACGCCGGTCCAACCCGCGCTTCGCCGCATGCCGCGATGGGCGTGGCGCCGCTGGGGAAAGCATCCTCCGCGCAAGGCCGCCGCCGCATGCCGCGATGGGCGATGTCCAAGACGAATTTCAGCGCACCGGTCCAGCCCGCACTTCGCCGCACGCCGCATGCCGCGATGGGCGCGGCGCCGCTGGAGAAAGCATCCTCCGCGCAAGGCCGCCGCTACATGCCGCGATGGGCGATGTCTGAGACGAATTTCAGCGCGCCGGTCCAGCCCGCGCTTCGCCGCATGCCGCGATGGGCACGGCGCCGCTGGGGAAAGCTCCTCCGCGCAAGGCCGCCGCTGCATGCCGGCGGCCTTGCGCGCGCCCGCAGATCTCCGCGCGCCTTTCCGCTGCGCCCGCGCGCTTCCGCCGCCGGCTTCGTTCGCTCACACGTCGTAGTGCTCCGCCGCGGTCGCGCCGCCCTCGCCCGTCCAGTTCGTGTGGAAAAACTCTCCGCGCGGACGGTCCGTGCGCTCATACGTGTGCGCTCCGAAATAGTCCCGCTGCGCCTGCAGCAGGTTCGCCGGCAGGCGCTCCGCGCGATAGCCGTCGTAGTACGACAGCGCCGACTGGAACGCCGGCGCCGGCACGCCGCTCAGCGCCGCCCGCGCGCACACGCGCCGCCATCCGCCCTGCGCCTTCGCCAGCTCTCCCGCAAAGTACGGGTCCAGCATCAGGTTCACCAGTTCCCCGTTGCGCGCGTAGGCTTCGCGGATCCGCCCCAAAAACGCCGAGCGGATGATACATCCCCCGCGCCACATCATCGCGATGCCGCCGTAGTTCAGCTTCCAGCCGTACCGCTTCGCCGCCGCGCGCATCAGCTGATACCCCTGCGCGTACGACACGATCTTCGATGCGTACAGCGCCTGCCGCACATCCTCTGCCAGCTGCGCCCGCTCCGCGCCTTCCGCGCGCGCGGCGCTCTTTCCGCCTTCCGGTCCCGCGAGCACGCCCGACGCCGCCACGCGCTCTTCCTTCAGCGCCGACAGGCACCGCGCGAACACCGCCTCGCCGATCAGCGTCAGCGGCACGCCTTCCTCCAGCGCCGCCGCCGCCGTCCACTTCCCCGTGCCCTTCTGCCCTGCCGCGTCGAGTATGCGCTCCACCAGCGGGCTCCCGTCCGCGTCCCGCGTTCCCAGAATGTCCCGCGTGATGCGGATCAGGTAGCTGTCCAGTTCCCCTTCGTTCCACTTCGCGAACACGTCCCGCTGCTCCTCCGGCGTCAGTCCTGCCCGCCTGAGCAGGTCGTACGACTCGCAGATCAGCTCCATGTCCCCGTACTCGATGCCGTTGTGCACCATCTTCACGAAGTGCCCCGCGCCGCCTTCGCCGACCCACTCGCAGCACGGCTCGCCGTCCACGTGCGCGCAGATCGCCTGAAAGATCGGTCGGATCAGCGGCCACGCCGCCGCCGTCCCGCCCGGCATCAGGCTCGGTCCCTTCAGCGCGCCCTCTTCCCCGCCGGACACCCCCGTTCCCACGTACAGCAGTCCCCTTTCCTCCACGTACGCGCACCGCCGCGCCGTGTCCGAAAAGTGCGCGTTTCCGCCGTCGATGATCACATCTCCCGCTTCCAGATGCGCCAGCAGCTGCTCGATGAGCTCGTCCACCGCCTTACCCGCGCGCACCATCAGCATCACCTTCCGCGGTCGCTTCAGCATCCCGCACAGTTCCTCCACGCTCTTCGCCCCGGTGATCGCCTTTCCCCGCGCGCGCCCCGCCACGAAGCGCTCCACCTTCTCCGCCGTGCGGTTGTACACCGCCACGCGGTATCCGTGCGATTCCATGTTCATCGCCAGGTTCTCGCCCATGACCGCCAATCCGATCAGGCCGATATCCGCCTGTGCCGCCATCTCTCCGAACCTCCCTTTCCGCTCTGCGCGCGCCTTCCGCCGCGCATGTCGCCGGATTTGACTTTGCTGGCTGAACTGTGTACCTATTTTGACAGTCCGCGCCGCCTTCCGTTTTCCATCGCTCAGCGCTGCACGCGCGCGTTGCCGTTCCACACGCTCCACACCTGCGCCTCGTCCGCCGGCGTCGCGTAGTCCTCCTGCATCGTCACCGCCAGCGCGCCCGTCGCCCAGCCGAAGCGCAGGCAGTCCTCCGCGCGCCATCCCTTCAGCATGCCGTACAGCAGCCCGCCGACGAATCCGTCGCCGCCGCCGATCCGGTCCAGCACGCGAATCCGCCGCGGCGCCGCCGTGTGCCACGCGCCGTCCGCCCACAAAATCGCTCCCCACAGGTGCTCGTCGGCGTCCACCACTTCCCGCAGCGTCGTCGCGCACGCCGCTGCCTTCGGATACGCCGCCCGCACCCGCTCGATCATCGCGCGGAACGATTCCGCCTTCCCCTCCAGGTCCTTCCCCCCGGCCTCCGGGCCCTCGATGCCCAGCGCCAGCTGAAAGTCTTCCTCGTTTCCGACCAGAATGTCCGCGCGCTGCGCGATCCCCGCAAAGACCGCCCGCAGCTCCGGCTCGCGCCCTTTCCAGAACGACGCCCGGTAGTTGAGGTCGAAGCTCACCCGCGCGCCCGTCTCGTGCGCCTTCTCCGCCAGCTTCAGGCACAATTCGCCCGTCGACGGCGACATCGCCGCGAACAGCCCCGACAGGTGCACGATCTCCACGCCCTCTTCGCGAAAGATCCGCTCCAGGTCGAAGTCCGCCGCGCAGACCGTCCGCCCCACCTCTCCGGCGCGGTCGTTATACACGCGCGGTCCGCGCGGCCCGCAGCCGCTGTCGGCGATGTTGAACTGGTGCCGCACGCCCCACGGCCCTTCCGGCTCGATCTCCGGCCCCTCATAGGCGATGTTCCGCCGCCTGAGCTCTCCCTGAATGTAGCGCGCGATCGGGCTGCCCTTCACAAAGCGCGTCAGCGCCTTCACCGGCAGGCCCAGCGCCGCCGACACGTTGAGCACGTTCGTCTCCGCGCTCGTCGCCTGCATCCGGTACAGGTTCCCCACGCCCACGGGCTGCCGCCCCTCTGGCGTGATGCGCACGCCCATCGACGTCGCCGTCAACAGCTGATATTTTGCCATGTCTTCCTCCTGACCGCCCGGTTCCGCCGGGCGCCGCCGTGTGTGATGCCAAGGTTGGCTGCAATATTGACCTCTGCCTGAGGCTGGAATTGGATTCGGAACGAACTTCGGAATCGGGAATGACTTCACCGGCGGCGTCTCTGCGCCGCCCGCCATGCCGCCCTTACACGCCCGAATAGGCGCTGAAACCTCCGTCCACCGGCAGCACCACGCCGGTCACGAAGCCGCTCGCCCGCGGGTCCACCAGGAACATCAGCGCTCCCAGCAGCTCCTCCGGCTCGCCGAAGCGCCGCATCGGCGTCGCGGCAAGGATCTTCTCCGTCCGCGGCGTCGGCGTCCCGTCCGCCGCATAGAGCAGCGCGCGGTTCTGCTCCGTGACAAAAAATCCCGGCGCGATGGCGTTCACCCGAATTCCCGCGGCGGCAAAGTACGCCGCCAGCCACATCGTCAGGTTTGACAGCGCCGACTTCGCCGCGCTGTACGCGGGAATCTTCGTCAGCGGCCGGAAGGCGTTCATCGACGAGACGTTCACCACGCATCCCCCGCGCGCCATGCCGCGCGCGAACACCTGCGTCGCCAGCAGCGCGCTGAGGCTGTTGACGTCGAATACCTCGCGAATCGCCCGCTCCTCCAGATCGAAAAACGTGCGCCCCGCATCGCCGCCATAGAACTCGTCGTCCGTCGTCGCCGCGGGCCGGTTGCCGCCGGCGCCGTTGACGAGGATGTCCGCCGTGCCAAAGCGCGCCAGCACCGCCGACCGCGCCGCCTCCAGCGACGCCTTGTCGGTGGCGTCGCAGGCAACCGCCATCGCCTCGCCGCCCGCGCGCACGATCTCCTCCGCCACCGCTTCCGCGCGCCCGAGTCCCCGCGCCAGCACCGCTACCCGCGCTCCGCACGCCCCCAGCGCCCGCGCCATGCACGAGCACAGCACGCCGCTTCCTCCGGTCACCACCGCCGTCTTCCCGCGAAGGTCCACGCCGCCGGCAGGCGGCGCCGCCTGTCCTCGCGGGACCGTATTTTGCCTGTCCATGTCCTCGCCTCCCATTCGTTCAGGGCGTGCGCCCGCCCGGAAGGACCGGCGCGCCGCCGTCCATTCGCGCGTCCGCGACAGACGTCCCCCGCTCTGGTCACCGCGCCTTCTCCAGCGGCATCCAGAGCATGCGCTCCTCGCCAAAAGTCCTGCCCGCCAGCTGCATGTAGTGGCGGTAGAGCATGCCGAAGCGGTAGCGGTAAAACGGCTTCCACGGCTTCGCCTTGCCGCAGAAGTGGAGGATGGCGGTGTTGCGCATCACCCAATCGCTGTCCGCCTGACCGGAGGAGCGCATGTAATAGTTCGTGAAGTTGCGCGCGTCGTAGTTCCAGAGAAAATCGTCCAACGGCAGGGTGCGATCGCCGTAGAGGGCGTTGAGCACGTCCTGATCGGGCAGCAGCAGCCCGGCGCGGTGCTCCTCGACGTAGGCGAACAGCGCCTCGGGGCGAATCTCCTCGCGGGCGCGCGCCAGGTCGATCAGCAGCACGCCGGAATTGAAATACTTGCACTGCGTGCCCAGCCGGATGCGGTTGACGCTGTTGGCGAGCTCGGTGATGCCGGTGTGCGGCGCGGCGGCGAACAGCATGCCGTCCATGTCCGCGCGCCAGAGCGCGTCGATGGGGTTGATGACGAGCAGGTCGGGGTCGAGGTACAGCGCGCGGTCCAGCGACTCGGGCAGGAAGCGCGCTGCCAGCAGGCGATAGTACATCTCCTGCGGATACTGCTTCGTCACCGGCGCGCCCTCGAACAGCCCCGGATCGACGCGAACCGGTTCGAGCGAAAAGCCGATGCGCGCCAGATCGTCCGCCAGCGCGGCGAGCTCGCCGTCCGGAATCGCGCGGTGCAGCAAGTGCACGCGACCGTTCAGCGACGGATTGTTCACCCGCAGCGACAGCAGCATGACCCGCAGCTGCGGCAGGTAGTTTTGGTCGAGCGTAACCAGCAGGTCGGCGGTGTCCGCCGGCGTGATCGCGCCTTGCATGGGAAAAGAGCCCTCCTTTGCCGCGGCGCCGCCGCGGTGAAATCGCGCCGCCCCGCGGCGGCAGGGAATGCGCACAGCGCGCCCCAATCGCGGCAATGCCGCCCGGCGGATGCGCGCCGTGCGGCTTGTCGAAAAAGGGGATTTTACCAGCGGGAACCGATGCGGCTGAACGCCATGAGCACGTTGTCGATGCCCAGCAGGATCAGGTAGCAGCCGATCGTCACCGTGGCGGACATCAATGTCAGCACCGGGCGCGCCAGCATGAGAATGCCGAGCACGAGGCCGGCGGCGTTGAGGATGAGCGTCAGCCAGTACGCCGTCCTGCCCGCCGTCATGCGCACGAACGACAGCCCGCTCAGCCGCGAAATGCAGTGGCAGATGAACCACAGCGGGAAGAACACGACCATCGCCCAGCGCCCGGCGCCGGGATGGAGCATCAACATCAGGCCCGCCAGCACGCTGAGGATGCCGGAGATGAGCGAGATCGTGGGGGCAAAGCCCGTGTGCGCCTCCGTCTTGATATAAAACACGATGTCGACGATGCTCATTGTCGTGGCGACGATTCCGTAGAACAGCACCAGCCCGTTGAGCGCCTCCAGGGGGCGCGAAAAGGTGAACAGACCCATCGCGATCAGCGCGACGCCGATGAGCAGCTCCACCCAGCCAAATCCTGAACGCCGTCTCATTCCGCCAATGCCTCCTTCTTGACCGCCGGTGCAAAGATCTGCATGAACTCCTCGCCGGTGATGGTCTCCTTTTCGTACAGGAACTGCGCCAGTTCGTCGAGCTTCGCGCGGTTTTCGACGAGGATGCCCTTCGCCTTTTCGTGCTGCGCCTTGACCAGCGCCACGACCTTGCGGTCGATCTCGCGCTGCGTGTCCGCGGAGCAGGCCAGCGAGGCGTCGCCGCCCAGATACTGGTTGTTGACCGTCTCCAGCGCGACCATGTCGAAGTCCTCGCTCATGCCGTAGCGGGCGATCATGGCGCGCGCCAGCTTGGTCGCCTGCTCGATGTCGTTGGAGGCGCCGGTGGTGATTTCGCCGAAGGCGACCTCCTCAGCGGCGCGACCGCCGGTGAGCGTAGCGATCCTGTTCTCGAGTTCCGCGCGGGTCATCAGGTACTTGTCGCCCTGCTCGACCTGCATCGTGTAGCCCAGCGCGCCGGACGTGCGCGGAATGATGGTGATCTTCTGCACCGGCGCGGAGTGGCTCTGGCTGGCGGCGACGACCGCATGACCGATCTCGTGGTAGGCGACAACGCGCTTCTCCCGGTCGGACAGCACGGCGTTCTTCTTCTGGTAACCGGCGATGACGACCTCGATGCTCTCCTCGAGATCCGCCTGCGTGACCGCCGTGCGCCCGTTGCGCACGGCCCGCAGCGCGCCCTCGTTGATGATGTTCGCCAGATCCGCGCCGGACGCGCCGGACGCCATGCGGGCGATGGTGTGGTAGTCGAGCTCGCCGTCGGTGCGGATCTTCTTGGCGTGCACCTTGAGGATCTCCTCGCGGCCCTT
>CALVPU010000007.1 GCA_944353735.1 uncultured Eubacteriales bacterium
GCGGTCGATCATCAGGTGGACGTCCACCGGCAGCGGTCCCTTCGCCGCCGCCTCCAGCACCGGCAGCCCGAACGACAGGTTTGGCACAAAACTGCCGTCCATCACGTCGAAGTGCAGGTAGTCCGCGCCGGCGCGCGCCATGCGCTCGATCTCGGCGCCCATGCTGCGAAAATCCGCCGCCAGGAGCGACGGGGCAATCTTAATCATATCTTTCCCTCCAGCGCTGTCTCGTCTCCTCCAGCAGCGCGGCGTAGCGGGCGTGGCGCTCGGCGTCGATCGTCCCCGCCGCCACCGCGTCGCGCACGGCGCACTTCGGTTCCGTGGCGTGATAGCACGGCTGAAAGAAGCACTTTCCCTCGTAAGGCACAAATTCCGGATAGCTCGCCTTGAGCTCCACCGGGTCGAACACGTCTGTCTCCAGCAGGCTGAAACCTGGCGTGTCCAGCACCATGCCGCCGCCCGCGACGGGAATCAGCTCGCAGTGGCGCGTGGTGTTGCGCCCGCGCTCGATGCGCCGCGAGAGGTCTCCCGTCTCGACCCGCAGCCCGTACAGGGCGTTGACCAGCGTCGACTTGCCCGCGCCGGACTGTCCCGCCAGCGCGTGGACCTTGCCGGCGAGCGCGGCGCGCAGCGCCTCCAGCCCGTCGCCCCGCGCCGCGGACACGGCGATGGGATCGACGCCCGCGCCGCGGTACTGCCGCGCGATCGCCTCCGCGCGCGCAGGGTCGAGGTCGCACTTGTTGACCGCCATGCGCACGCCGATGCCGGCACGCCGCGCATTGACCAGCAGCCGGTCGGCGAGCGCGAGATCCGCCTCCGGCGTGGCAGCGGCGACCACCACGCAGATCACATCGATGTTCGCCACCGGCGGGCGCGTCAGTTCGCTGCGCCGCGGCTGGATGGCGAGTATCCACCCGTGCTCCTCGCCGTCGCTGGGCGTCAGTTCCACCCAGTCGCCGACCTTCGGCTTCATCCGCTCGCGGCGCAGCTTGCCCTGCGCGCGCAGCGTGTGCACCGTGCCGCGCTCGTCCATGGCGTAATAGAATCCGCCGATGCCCCGCAATATGACTCCCTGCAAGCGCTTCCATGCCTCCCGTCAATCAAACGTCAGTTCCACCGTATCCGTGAGCACGCCGTCGAGATAGACCCGCACAACGTGCGTGCCCGGCTCGTCGCTCGACAGCTCCACGGCGTGCGTGCCCGCCGGCAGCTCGTCGGCATAGGCGAGCGACTCCGCGCCGGACGGCGCCGTGAGCCGGACCTCCACGCGCAGCTCGTCCAGCGGCACGACCACCGTAAACGGCGATTGCGGATAGTACGCCGCCGGCGCCGCCGCGCTCACCGTCACGTTCACCGCCGTGCCCGCCAGCACCTTCGTGTCCGGCGGTACGCTCTGCGTCAGCACCGTGCCCTCCGGAGCATCGGCGGATTCGCCCGCGTCGACCTCGCCCAGCCGCAGCCCTTCCGCTTCCAGCAGCGCCTGCGCGCCGCCGAGCTCCAGCCCCTCCAGCGCCGGAACCTGCACGCTGCGCCCGCTGACGGTGATCACCACCGGCTCGTCCTTGCTCTGCCAGCCCTGCGCCGGCGTCTGGTCGATGACCGTGCCCGCCGCCGCGTCGCTCTGCACATACTGCGAGGTGATGCTCTTGGCGCCGCTGGACGCGAGCGACGACAGCGCCTCCGCCTCGCTCCAGCCGACGTAGTCGTCCATGTAAAACCACTGGCTTCCGGCGCTGACGACGATCGTCACCTCCGTGCCTTCCTTGACGCGCAGGCCCGCCTGCCGCGACTGCGACACCACGTAGCCCGCGCCGTACTCCTCGCTGTACGCCGTCTCGACGCTCGCCGGCAGGTTTGCCTCGCTCAGCGCTTCCAGCGCCTGTTCCTGCGTCAATCCCACTACCCGCGGCACGCCGGTGCGACCGCCGATCACGAACAGCAGGCACACCACCATCGCCACACACAGCAGCACCAACACGCCCGCCATCAGCGCGAGGCGGATAAAGCGATGCTGGTCGCGCTGCCGCTTGCGCCGCCGCACCTCGCGCTGCCGCTCCGCCTCCTCCGGGTCGGGCGGATAGCGGACGAATCCGCCGCGCGGATGGGTGATCGTGCGGCGCAGGTCCGCCGCCATCTCCGCCGCGGTCTGATAGCGCTTGGACGCATCCTTGCACAGCGCGCGCATGACCACCTCGTCCAGCGCCTTGGAGATGCCGCTCTGATACAGGCGCATGGACTTCGGCTCCTCGTTGACGTGCTTGAGCGCGACGGACACCGACGTCTCCCCGTCAAACGGCACGTGCCCGGTGAGCATTTCGTACATCACCACGCCGACGGAATAGAGATCGCTCTTCTCGTCGGCGACCTCGCCGCGCGCCTGCTCCGGCGAAAAGTAGTGCACGCTGCCCAGCGCCGAAGCGCCGTTTTCGCCGTCGATCATCGTCGTCTGCGCCGTCTTGAGCCGCGCGATGCCGAAGTCCGCCACCTTGACGTGCCCCTGACGGTCGACCAGAATGTTCTGAGGCTTGATGTCGCGGTGCACGATGCCGTTGCGATGCGCGTGGTCCACCGCCGCGAGGATGCGAATCGTCATCCGCAGCGCCTGATCGGGCTTGATCCGCCCCTGTGCGCGGATCATGTCCTTGAGTGTCTGTCCGTCGACGAACTCCATGACGATGTAGCGCACGTCGCCGTCGATGCCCACGTCGAGCAGGTTGGCGATGTTCTCGTGCGAAACCTTGCTCGCCGCCTCCGCCTCGCGGCTGAAGCGGCGCACGAACTCGAGGTCCGACTCGTACTCCGGACGCAGCACCTTCAGCGCCACCGTCTGCTTGCGCACGCGGTCGTAGGCGCGGTAGACCACCGCCATGCCGCCCGTTCCCACCACGGCTTCCACGACGTAGCGCCCCGAAAGGACGCGACCGATCATGGAAGCGCCTCCTCAAAGACGACGTACATCGCCGTGATGTTGTCCGAGCCGCCGGCGTCCAGCGCCGAGCGCACCAGCGCGTCGAGCTTCTCCTCCCAGCCGGCGCCGGAGAGCGTGACCTCCAGCATCTCGCGCTCGTCGACGTGGTTGGACAGCCCGTCGGTGCACAGCAGGAACACGTCGCCCGCGTGCAGGTTGAGCCGCAGCAGGTCGATCTCCACGCGCCGCGCCGTGCCCAGCGCGCGGGTGATGTAGTTGCGCTGCGGGTGCACCTTCGCCTCGCGCGCGGTGATCATGCCGCGCGAGACCATTTCCTCCACCAGCGTGTGATCCATCGTCAGGCGAATGATCGTGCCGTTGCGGATGCGGTAGGCGCGGCTGTCGCCGACGTGGGCGATGTTGACCGAGCCGTCCACTTCGGAGAGCGCCGTGAACGTCGTGCCCATGCCGCTCTTT
>CALVPU010000008.1 GCA_944353735.1 uncultured Eubacteriales bacterium
CCCGGGAGGAAAGTACTACATCTGCACCGGTGCGGGCGGAGGCGCTTGAGCGGGCTGCAGCGCCCGGACAACCTGCCCAGAGAACTGCGCCGCAGGCGGCGAGCGCAGCGCCCGCTGTTCCGGCGGAAGATCGTCTTGCCGGACAGGAAGGCGCGGCGGATGCTGGAGCGTCTGCCCGCTCGGAGCAAAGCGCCAAGCCGACGTCCGCGGCGCGGGAAGCGTCCGGCGAACAGGCGTCCGCCGTGCGGGAAGCTGCCGGCGTTCAGCCATCCGGCGCGCGGGAGCATGCCGCCGCCCAGACGGCGTCCGCCCGGCAGGGAAGCGCTGCCCAGACAGCGTCTGCCAAATCGGGAAGCGCCGCCCAGACAATGCCCGCAGCGCGGGAAGCGTCCGGCGGTCAGGCGTCCGCGGCTCGGGAAGCCGCGGCTGGACAGGCGTCTGGGGCGCAAACGGTGCCTGTCCGAGAGGGCGCCATCGCTCAGGCGGCGCCCACGGCGCGGGAAGCGTCCGGCGCAAGCGCAGCTGCGAGCGGCGCTTGCGAGCATGCCGCCGTTCAAACGGCTTTTGTTGCGCGCGCGTCATCCGACGGGCAGGTCTCCGCGGCGCGGGAAAAGGGAACTGAAGCGGCAGAAAAGGGAACGACCGCGGAGAAAAGGGAATCCGCCGCGGCGGAGAAGCCGTCGACCGCGCCGCTGACCGGTCGCCCGTGCGCGCCGGTGCGCGAACAGCCCGCGAGAGGAGGCGGCGACGATGCCCATTGAGCTTCAGTGGCAGGTCCCGGAGCAGATCGAAGGGTTGGAGGCGTTTCTCGGCGAGGTCGCGCAAGTCTGTATGGATCTCGAGGGCGTGGAAAACGCCGGCTTCACGGTGCGCATCGTCGACGGCGCGCAGATCCGATCCCTCAACCGCGAGGCGCGCGGAATCGACCTGCCGACGGACGTGCTCTCGTTTCCGATGGTCCGCTATCCTGCGGGGACGACGGCGCGGGACAATCCCCGCCGGCTGCGCCGCGAGTACGACTTTGACCTCGGTTACGTCAACCTTGGCGACTGCGTGATCAACCTCGACCGCGCGCGCGAGCAGGCGGCGGAATACGGTCATTCGCTGCGCCGCGAGCTGGGCTATCTGACCGCGCATTCCGCTTTCCACCTGATGGGCTATGACCACATGACCGAGCCCGACAAGCGCCGCATGCGGGCGATGGAGAAGCGCGCCATGCGCGCGCTGTCGCTGTGGCGCGAAGAGAAAGGAGAGGATCGCATGACCCATGAGCAGCTGTTTGAACTGGCGTGTGCGGCGGTGGAGAACGCCTATGCACCGTATTCGCACTTTCCCGTCGGGGCCTGTATCCTGACCGAGAGCGGCGAGACGTTCTCGGGGTGCAACTTTGAAAACGCGGCCTATGGCGCGTCGATCTGCGCCGAGCGCTGCGCTGCGTCGTGCGCCATTGCCGCTGGTCAGCGGCGCTTTGTGGCGATCGCCATTGCCGCTGAGCGCGGTCCCGCCTGGCCCTGCGGCACCTGCCGGCAGGTGCTGCGCGAGTTTTCCGACCTGTCGATGCCGGTGATCGTCGGCAAGAAGGGCGGCGCGTTTCGCGTTCGCACGCTGGGCGAGCTGCTTCCGGAATCGTTTGGTCCGGAGAACCTCGCCGAGCCGCGCGGGGATTGACGCAGCGCGCCCTGCGCGGGCGCTTTTCCGATTTCCATATAAGGAGTCCATTGCATGAACGAAAGATTTCACTCGGGATTCGTGGCGATTCTCGGCAGGCCGAACGTCGGCAAGTCGAGCCTGATGAACCGCTTCGTCGGCGAGAAGGTCGCCATCGTCTCCAACCATCCGCAGACCACGCGCAACAAGCTGCTCGGCGTCGCCACAGGCGAAGGCTGGCAGATCGTGTTCGTCGACACGCCGGGCCTGCACAAGCCGCGCACACGGCTGGGCGAATACATGATGAAGAGCGCTGCCGACGCGCGCGAAGGCGTGGATGCCGTGCTCGCGGTGGTGGACGGACAGCACATCGGCGCGGGCGACCGCGCGGTGCTCGCCGACGTGGCGCAGATGAAGTGCCCGAAGTTTCTGGCGGTGAACAAGATCGATCTCGTCACGCCGGAAAAGCTGATGCCGCAGCTGGCGACGCTCAACGACTGCGGGTTTGACACGATCGTCTCGGTTTCTGCCCGACGCGGCGACAACGTCGACGAGCTGCTCCGCCTGCTGGTCGCGGCGATGCCTGAGGGACCGAAGTACTTCCCCGACGACATGGTCACCGATCAGCCGGAACGCGTGATGTGCGCGGAGATCATCCGCGAAAAGGCGCTGCACAATCTGCGCGACGAGATTCCGCACGGCGTGGGCGTGGAGATGCTGCAGATCAAGCAGCTCAGCCCGACGCTGACGGAAATCCACGCCAACCTCTACTGCGAGCGCGCCTCGCACAAGTCGATCATCATCGGCAGGCAGGGCGCGATGCTCGGCAAAATCGGCAGCCAGGCGCGCGCGGACATCGAGCGGCTGCTGGGCACAAAGGTCATGCTCAAGCTCTGGGTCAAGGTGCGCGAGGGTTGGCGCGACCGTGCCAGCGACTTGCGCACCCTCGGCTACGAGGACGACTGATGCCCGCGCTGAGCACGCCCGCGCTGGTGCTGCGCCATGCCGATTATGGCGATTACGACCGCATGGTGACGCTCCTGACGCCGGAATACGGGCGCATGGACGCCGTTGCGCGCGGGTGCCGGCGCGCAAAGTCGCCGCTGGTCAACGCCGTGGAGCCGTTTACCAGCGGCGTCTATCAGCTCTATGCGCGCCGCGGGCGCATGAGCATCGACCAGTGCGAGATCAAGGAGAGCTTTTATCCGCTGCGCGTGGACTACGACCGGCTCGTGCATGGCGCGTACTGGCTCAGGCTGCTCGAGACGACGGCGGTGCCGGACGTGCCCGCCGGAGAACTGTTTCTCATCGCGCTCAAGGCGCTGGCGCACCTGAGCTATTCCGACCTGCCACCGGCGCTTCTGACGATGGCGTTTGAGATGCACCTGATGGCGCAGCTGGGGTTTGCGCCGCGGATGGACGCCTGCGTGTGCTGCGGGCGACCGGTCGCCGGCGACGCGCGCTTTGACGCGGCGCTGGGCGGCGCGGTCTGCCTGGCCTGTCCGTCGGGCGCGCCGCGCGTGTCCAATGGCGCGCGGCGGATCATGATGAAGTTGCCGCGCACGCAGTTTGAGAAGGTTGCGCTCGTCGATGGGCACCCCAACTGGCAGGAGGCGGCGCGGCTGTTTCGCAGCTATGTCAACCGTCGGCTGCATCAGGAAAAGTTTGCCCCGCCGCTGTCGGATGCGTGCCGGGGAGAATGCAAAACTTAACAAATGTGCGGGAAATTCGCTGTTTCGCGCGCGCGTGTGTGGGTATATAATAGTCATGAGGCACAAGCACTCATTGAACATCGTACAGCAGCACACAGGGAGGATACCAGCATAAAGAGGTGGCGAGGCAGC
>CALVPU010000009.1 GCA_944353735.1 uncultured Eubacteriales bacterium
AGCAGCGCGGCGATGAACGCCGCCGCGAAGGTGTCGCCCGCGCCGGTCGTGTCCACGCAGCGCGCCGCAGCATAGCCGGGAACGACGCGCCGCTCTCCGCCGCTCGCCACGAGACAGCCCTTCCCGCCCAATTTGATTACGACGGTTCCAATGCCCGCGCCGCACAGCGCTTCGGCGACGTCCGGCGGCTCGCGCAGCCCCGTCAGGCGCTGCGCCTCGGCAAGGTTTGGAAAGAAGTAGTCGACGTGGCGCAGCGCCGGCGCGGCATCGGTGAGCGTCTCACCGTTTTTGCAGCGCGTCGTGTCGGCGCAAAGGCACTTCCCCGCCGCCTTGACGCGCGCGAACAGCGATTCCATGGCGGGCAGATCCAAAAGCGGAGAAACGAACATGCTCGCCATGCTGACAACACGGACGCCCGCGAACGCATCCGACGCCAATGCCGGCAACACGTCTGCCAGCGCGAGCTTGCGCAGGCTGCCGTTGCGGTTGGTGATGAAGCTGCGCTCGCCGGACGGTTCGACGAGCACGGCGTTGATGCCCGTGTCCAGTCCCGACTCCCGCGCAGCGTGTACGGCGACGCCCTCCTTTGCACAGTGTGCGAGGATGAGATCCGCCACACCGTCGTCGCCGAGCTTTGTCGCCAGCAACGGCACGTGTCCAAGGCGGGCGAGCACGGTCGCTTCGTTGAGCGCGTCGCCGCCCGTCGACAGGCGAATGCCTTCCACCGCCGTCGAGCCGCGCGCAAAGATTTCCGCATCCACCGGCTGCAACAGCACGTCCACGATCGCCGCGCCGATGACCAGCGCCTCACACCGGTTGCCTTCGTTCATTTCGACCATCCTTTCCCGAGCTGACGCCCTTGGAAAGAAAACTTCGGCGCGACCCGGCGGAACTCCTGCCGCCTTTCGCACCGTGCGCGGCAAAATCCTCACCGCCCGCCAGCTTCGCGAGCAGCGCGCGGTCGTCGGTAAAGCGCGTGAGCCTGCCACCCTGATAGACGGCATAGAGCGTTACGCGGTCGGGCCGTGCGCAGCGCAGCGCGATCTCGGGCGCGACGGAAGCGTCGACGGCGACGACCTGCGCCTCCCGCGGCTCGGTCAGCGGACGCATGGCGTGCAGCAGCGACTGGACGCGGCTTTCCGACAACGCGCGGCGCTCGTCCGCGGCGGCGGATAGGACAAAGACCGCCGCGAACAGCGGCGACAGGTTGAGCCGCCCGCGCGCCCACCATCCCCATCCGGCGAGCGCCGCCAGCAGCACGGCGAGCCCGCGCCCCGCCCACACGCATGCGCCGAGCGCGCGTTCTCTGCCCAGCTTTGCGCTCAACAGCGCGTAGGTCATCCGCCCTCCGTCGAGCGGCAGCGCCGGCAGCAGGTTAAACGCCATCAGCATGCCGTTGACGCGCATCAGTTCCGCCAGCGGCGCGGCGGGCCACAGCGGGCGCATCGCGCCGCACGCCAGCAGCGCCAGCAGGTTCGCCGCAGGACCGGCGGCGGCGACCGCGAACACGCGCGGCGCAGAGACGGCATAGGGATTTTCGATCCGCGCCGCGCCGCCGAACGGCGTCAGGCGGATCTCGGACATGGCGACGTGCAGGACATGCGCCGCGGCAGCGTGCGCGAATTCGTGAATCAGCAGCGAGCCGAACAGCATTCCCGCGCCCAACCCTTCGCCGAGCAGTGCCGCAACCAGCGGAAACAGCAGCATCAGCGGATCAACCCGCCACGTCGTCCCCTTCCAGCGCAGCCGCATCTCACAGTCCCATGCGCTCGGTCGGATCGACGGCGTTCTCCGACTGGCGCAGTTCAAAGTAGAGGTTGGCGCTCGTGCGCCCGATCGCCTGTCCCCGCGCCACCGCGTCGCCGGCGGCGACGTCCACTTCGCTCAAATAGGCGTAGACGCTCTCTAAGCCGCCGCCATGATCGATGAGAACGCCCTTCGTCTCGCCGTCGCTGAGCGTGCTGACGGCGGTGACGGTGCCGTCAGCAGCGGCAACCGCCGTCTCCCCCGCGCCGCAGGCGAACAGCAGCCACGGCTGGGCGTCGGAATAGGCGTGCGCCAGTTCGCCGCCAACAGGCGCCGCCAGCTCGCTCTCGCCGGAGAGGTTCAGGAATACCAGCGCGCTCTCCGGCATCAGTTCGCGGACAAACGACAGGCCGCCGATGGACTCGTCCAGGTCGATGCGCATCGTCAGCGCCTGGCGCACCGTCTCCGACGCCTGCCGCGCCCACGGCTGGTCGACGTTGCCGAGGGCGAGCACGCCCAACAGCAGCGCGCACGCCAGCGCGCTGTTGCGCAGCAGCCGGTCGCCTGCCGACAGTTTCCCCCTCTCTCCGCGCCGGCGCAGCGGTCGACGCGCCTGCGGATGCGGGCGGCAGCGCCAACGAATCGGTTCCGACGGCTTCTCCGGCGCCTCCGCGTCCGGTCGAACCCGCGCGTGCACCCGCAGCCTGCTTTCCTCAGACATGAAACATCCCTCCCGTCACGCAATCGTATGCGCGCGGCGGGAGGGATCATGCGCTCGTCAGAGCGAGATTGAGCGGTATGGATTGGTGCGGTTGACCTGCGAACTCCTTCGCGAGCGGATGACGACGTTCTCGACCAACCCGATGGCGAGCATGTTGGTCAGCATGTTGGAGCCTCCGTAACTGACAAACGGCAAGGGAATGCCGGTGACCGGCAACAGACCGATGACCATGCAGATGTTCTCGACGATGTGGAACAGCAGCATGCCGACGACGCCGACGATGATGAACGCGCCGTAGGGATCGTTCACCCGCAGCGCCAGCACGATCAGCCGCGCGATGAGCAGCATGTACGCCGCCACCAGCGCTCCGCCGCCGACCAGGCCGAACGACTCGCAGACGACCGCGAAGATGAAGTCGGTGTGGTCGTCGGAAATGTAGCCGAGGGAAGCGTAGCTGCCCGGCGAGACGATGCCCTTGCCAAACAGCCCGCCGGAACCGACGGCGATCTGCGCGTTGATGACCTGTCGCGCCTCGTCGGGATAATTTTCCGGATGCAGCCAGATGAGAAACCGCGTCAGGCGGAAGTTGTCCGCCGCCGACGTGTTCATCATGGCGTACCAGATGGGCACCGCCACCACGACCAGACAGGCAAGCAGCCCCAGCAACAGCTTCGTGTTCGTGCCCGAGAGAAAGATCATCACTGCAAACACGGCGAGGTAGACCATCGCCGTGCCAAAGTCCGGCTGCAAGACCACCAGCACCAGCGGAATCGCCATGTACGCCGTCATCAGCAGAAACTCGTTGAGCGTGCGCACCGGAGCCTTGCGCTGCGTAAAGACCTTGCTGAAGCAGAGAATCATCGCCACCTTGCCGAACTCCGATGGCTGCAGCGTGCGGTCGGACGAACCGAGGCGCAGAAACGCCTGCATGCCGCCGCGGCCCACCTCGGCGATAAGCAGCGTGCCGAGCAGCACGAGAATGTTGGCAATGTAGATGACATTCGCATAGCGGCTGAAGAGCTGGTACGGCAGGAAGATCATCACGGTCATGGCGAAAATCCCCGCCAGCAGCCAGATAAACTGCAGGCGCGGATAGTAAATCGACTGGGTCTCGAGCATCTCCATGACCGTCGCCGGCGCCTCCGTGACCTCCGACGCCGTCGCGCTGAACACGCAGACGATGCCAAACAGCGCGATGGCGATGACGATCAGGAACAGCGGCCAGTCGAAGTAGCGCATCATGTCGCGCGTGAAGCGGTTGTCGCGGATGTATTGCAGCTGTGCTTTGAGCTTGGTGAACATGACAACTCCTTGCAATGATGCCCCGGGCAGGCCGCGCGGACCGCGCCCGGGGATCGGAATCAGTTGGCGAGCGAGTATTCCACGCCAATCTCGGTCGTTTCCGAATAGCCGAGGCTCTCCAGGTAATAGTTGATCGTCTCGATAATGGCATCGGAGACGTGTGAGCCGGCATAACCGTTGGTGACGTATGCCACGACGACGATCTGCGGATTGTCGATGGGCGCGTAGGCGACCTGCCAGGCATTGTTTTCCACGTCCAGCTCGCTGCGCTGCGAGGTGCCGGTCTTGGCGGCGATGTAGTCGATGCCCTCGTAGTATTCCGCGGCGGTACCGCCGTCCTCGCCGGAGGTGACGCCCCGCATACCGCGGCGGATCGCGTCGAAGTATGCCGGATCCGCTTCGATCTGGTTGGCGACCACGGGCTCCTTGTCCAGCACGACCGTGCCGTCCGGCGCGATGATCTTGTCGACGATCTGCGCGTCGTACACGGTGCCGTTGTTGACGATGGCGCTGACGTAGCGCGCAACCGCGATGGGCGAAACCTGCGTGATCGACTGACCTATCGCCAGCATGATCGTCTCGTTGTCCGTCCAGAACAGGTCCTGAATGTAGGTGAACATGGCGTTGACGAGGTAGTTGCTGGTGATGTAGCTCTCCGGCAGGTTGAGGTCGTACAGCAGCACTTCCTGAATCGGCGAGTACCACTCCGCCTTGGTGCTGTAGGAGACGGCGATGTCCAGCAGCTTCTTGACGACCTCGTCGACGCGCTCCTCGTCGTATTCGATGCCGCGCTCCTCGCCGATCTGGCGAATGCGCTCGCGAATGGCGTTGGCGGCGATGAGCGGCTTGTAGGTGTACTGGTCCTCGATCGGCCGGCTCGGGTCGTAGAGGTTGTCCTGATTGCCGACGTAGCCGGTGCTCTCGCCGGGCAGTTCGATGTTCGTCTTGGAGGTCAGGCCCAGCGCCGCCGCCCATTCGTAGATGGCGGTGCTTCCCAAGCCGTATCCGACGGTATAGAAGAAGTAGTTGCAGGAGTTCAGCAGTCCCTCGACCACCGTCTGGTTCTGGTGCTGCTCAATGTGGCTCGTCCAGCAGGCGGCGGGATTGGACGTATCCGTGACCGTAAACGCGCCGCGGTCGTCGATGGTGGTGTCGAGGTCGATGACGTTTTCCTCCAGACCTGCCAGCGCCGTGACCATCTTGAAGATGGAACCGGGCGTATCGCGCGTGGAAATGGCGCGGTTGTACAGTGGGTTGTTCCCGTCGTCGCGGATGAGCGCCCAGTCGGAGCCGGAAATCGAGCTGCCGTCGAAGAGCGACAGGTCATAGTCCGGCGCGCTGACCATGCCCAGCACGCGCCCGGAGTACGGGTCCATGGCAATCATCGCGCCGCCGGTGACGGTCTGCACCTCGCGTCCCGCTTCGGCATACTCCTCGAGGATGTCGCGGTTGCGGCGCTGCCATGTCTCGTCCGCCATCAGCGCCTCCTGCTCGGCGCGGATGGACTCGATGTTGTCCGCCAGCGCCTTCGCCATGACGTTCTGCAGGTCGACGTCGATCGTCAGCACGATCGAGTTGCCGTCCTCCGGCGCCTCGTAGTCGAGCTCGCGCACGACCTTGCCGCGGGTGTTGATCTCCACGGTACGGCTCCCTTGCCGGTACTCAATGTACGGCGACAACTGGCTCTCCATGGAGGATTCAATGCCGTCCGAGCCGACGATCGCGTCGGTAGGATAGCCCTGGCTGCGGTAGGTCTCGAGGTTGCGCTCGCTAATCTTGCCCGTGTAGCCGATGATGTGGCAGGCGGTCGAGCCCTGAGGATAGACGCGCGCAGAGCTTTCGGTAATCTCGATGCCGTCGAGTTCCATGGAGCGGACCTCGATCTCGGAAACGGTCTCATAGCCGACGTCGTAGGCGATGGTGCAGGGCGTGGAATTGTAGGCGTTCATGCGCGATTCCTGCCACAGTGCCAGCACCTTGACCTTCATCTCCTCGTCAAGGTCGTCCGGGAGGACGTACTTGCGGCACAGTTCCTCGAACCACTCGTCCTCGGGCGTATTCGTGAGGGAAAAGTTGCTGCGCCACTGGCCCTTGCGGATGCTCTCGACGTTTTCGCTGTCCGAACCGGTGTCAAACACCCAGTTGCCCTCGGCATCCTTCTGCATCCAGAAATCGTTGACGGTGGTCTTGCCGTTGGATTCAATCAGCTCGATGACGGTCAGCAGCACCTGCGTGTACGCCGCGCGGTCCTCCTCGGAGGTTCGCGACGGGTCGCGGTAGAATGTGACGTTGTAGCTGATCTCGTCGTAGGCGAGCGGGACCATGTTCGTATCGTAAATCGTGCCGCGCATGCCGTAGAGGGGAATCGTCTTGGTCGAGCGCGCCGCAGCGGTCTCGGCATAGGTGTCGCCCTGTGCGCGGACCATGTAGTCCATGCGCCCGAAGATGGCGACAAACACGATCACCAGTCCCACCGCCATATACAAAAGGCGCCGGATGTCGATTTTATTGGGCGCAATGTGCCCATCCCTGAGATTGGAACGCCGCTTCAAAAGTGTCTCACCTCCCGTTTTCTGCCCGCATTCGGGGCTGCGCTGCGCCGCTTGCCGAGGAACAGCCTCCCCAGCAGCGGGCACAGCAATACCGCCAGCGCCGCGAACAGCAGGCTGCGCAGCAGGATCTGGCGCACGTAAAACCATTCAAACGCCGCCGTCATGAAATAGCGGTAGACGGCAAGGGCGATCTCTCCAACCAGGTACAGCGCAAACGCGACCACGCCGCGCCGCAGATGGAAGCGCACGGCGCCCAGCCAGCGGTCGCTGGACTCGTCGACGATCAGTCCCACCAGCACGCCGACCGCCATGTAAAAGAACGTCATGACACCCAGCGTGCCGGCGGAGATGTCGATCAGCAGTCCGCCGATCATGCCGTACAGCAGCCCGCGCAGCCTGCCCAGCAGCAGACCCGCGCAGAGCACGACGACCAGCGTCAGCGGCACGGTGTAGGTCCCGTGATAGAGCACGGGGATCACGGCGGTGTCCAGCAGGACCGCCAGAAAGGTCGCCAGAAACGGCGTCAGTTTTCGCAGCAAATCGATGTTCCTCCTGCGCGCGTGGGTTGCCTAAAACGCCGTCCGGAAGGCTATCCCGCCGCCCATTCGTCCTCCGGCAGCGTCTCGATCGCCGCGCTCGCCTGAGGCGCCACGGTGGGATCGGCGGCGGACGGATAGGACCAGTAGTCCTCGGTGGTCTGCGGCGCGACGGTCGCCTCCACCTCGGAGGTCGGCGCGGGCGTCGCGGTCGGCGCGGGCGTCGCGGTTGGCACCGCGGTCAGGTTGTCGCTGCCGCTGTCGGTTTCCACCACGTCGCGCAGCACGAGCACTTCCTCGATGTGCAGGAAGTCGACCGACGGCGTGACGATGGCGTAATTGCCCTCTGAACCGGCATCGAGGCTCAATTCGGTGACGGTGCCGACGGCGATGCCCTTCGGATAGATCTGGTCGGTGCCCGAGGTGACGATCTCGTCGCCGGGCATGATGTTGTTGACGTTGGGCAGGTAATAGACGTAGCACTGCGCCTCGTCGTCCGCGTCCGAGATGCCGCCGCGCAGGATGCCGTTGTCGCGCGTGCGCTGCACGAGGCAGCCCAGACTGCTGCGCGGATCGATAATCGTCAGCACCTTGGCATAGTTCAGACCGGTCTCATAGACGCGACCGATCAGGCCGTCGCCATTGACGACCGCCATGCCCGTGGAGACGCCGTGCGCCTGCCCGCGGTTGATCGAGAATGTGCTGAACCACTGCCCCGCATCGCGCGCAATCACCTTGGCGTAGATGGGATCCAGCGGCTCATAGAGGTCCTGCGCGTCGAGCAGCGCCGTCAGGCGCTCGTTTTCGATGCGCGCCTCTTCAGCGCTCTCCAGCTGCAGCGACAGCTGCTGGTTCTCGCGCGCCAGCTGCGCGTTTTCCGCCTCCAGCGCATCGTAGTTGCGCCAGTTGGTGACAAAGTTGCGGATGCCGCTCGTCGCGGAAGAAAACACATTCTGAATGGGCGACAGCAGCGAACCGATGCCGTTTTCCGCGATCGAGATCTGCGATTCGTTGCGCAGCACGAGCAGGAACACCGTCGCCGCTACGGCGACGATGATCGCCAGCGAGATCAGCACGCGGCGCAGCGTCTGCGTGCGCCGGCGCGGGTTCCGCCCCTGCGACGGCGCGCGCTTTTTGACATTTTGGGGTTTCTTATTCGGCATGTATGACTCCTTCGGTCAATCCCGCGTCGAGGACGCGGGCCGATCACAGTTCGATCAGGCAACCGGACTGGGCAAAGCGCGCGGCGACGTGCTCGTCCGCCGCAGCGATACAGGTGCCGACGGCGACGTCGTCCTGCGGATTTTCGCCCAAGGTCACCGGCATGCCAAGCAATTCGCTCAGGCGGTCGCTCAGTCCGTCCAGCAGCGCGCCGCCGCCGGACAGGAACACGCCGCGCTGAAGGATGTCCTCCGCCATCTCCGCAGGCGTGTTCTCGAACGCCTCGCGGATGGACTCCAGCAGCGATTCCATCGGCGGCACGATCGCCTTGCGGACGTCGCGGGCGGTGATGCCGACGGTGGCTGGCTTGCCGGTGCGCGCATCGCGACCGCGCAGCGCCGCCTCCTCGTTGTCGAGCGCCGCCAGTTCGCGGGCGGTGCCCAGATCGATCTTCAGGTCCTCCGCCGTGCGCTGACCGATGATGAGTCCCTTCTCGCGGCGCACATAGCGCATGATCGCCTCGTCCATCGCCAGACTGCCGGTGCGCGTGGCGCGGGCGGCAGCGATGCCATTCATGGAAAGCACGCTGACCTCGGTCGTCGAACCGCCGATGACCACCATCATGCAGCCGCGCTCGTCCTCGATCGGCACGCCCGCGCCCAGTGCCGCCGCCACCGGCGTGCGCAGCAGCGACGCCTTCTTTGCGCCGGCGGCACGCACCGTGGCTTGCAGCGCCTCGAGCTCGACGCGCGTGCAGCCCTGCGACACCGACACCGCCAGCCGGTTTTTCTCCAACGCACGGCGCTTGCCCAGCGCCTTTTCCGCCAGCGCGCGCAGCAGCGCCGTCGCCAGCTCGATATTGCCCACCGCGCCGTCCATTACCGGCGACAGCAGCGTCACGTCCAGCGGCGTGCGCCCGAGCATCTGCCGCGCGTCGCGCCCGACCGCCAGAATCTCGTCCAAATCGTCGCGCAGCGTCAGCACATAGCTCGGCTCGCGCAGCACGACGCCCTCGTTCTGCAGGCAGATCGTGACGTTGGCCGATCCCAGATCAATGCCCACGCCGCCGGATGAAAATACGCCCATCTTTCTCCTCCTGTGTTCGCGTCAGCGCACCGCCGTCACGCCGAATGCGGACAGCAGCGCCCCGACCTCGTCGACCGGAAAGCCCATCACGTTTTCAAAGGAACCGTCCAGCGCCTCGACAAACGCGCCCGCACCGCCCTGAATGGCATAGGCGCCCGCCTTGTCCATCGGCTCGCCCGTGTCGACATAGGCGGCAATCTCGGCATCGCTCAGCGCGCGAAAGCGCACGCCCGTGCGCGCCACGCGCACCGCCTCGGCGCCGCTGGCGCAGTCGATCGCGCAGACGCCGGTAAAGACCTCGTGCTCGCGACCGGAGAGCGCGCGCAGCATCCGCCGGGCGTCCGCCGCGCCGGCAGGCTTGCCCAGCGGCGCGCCGTCCAGCGACACCAGCGTGTCCGAAGCGATGACCACGCCGTCCGTGCGGCCTTGCGCCGCCGCACGCGCCTTGCGCACGGCGAGCGCGCGCACGGCCTCGCGCGCCGGACCGGGAACGTGCTCGTCCACGTCAGGCGCGCAGATTTCAAATTCATAGCCCATCTTCGCCAACAGCTCGCGCCGGCGCGGCGAGCCTGACGCCAGAATCAAGCGGGGGCTGTTCTGTTCCATCGCACCATTCAACTCCATCGGGGTGGGACGCGCCCGCCCGCGCAATCTGAGATTTCGTTTCATTATAGCATAAAACTGTTTCAAAAGCATGAAGAATCGTCTGCCGCGCCGTTTTTGTCACGAACATAACACAACTGCGCGACAAAAACAGCTCCGCCCGCGCGGGCGGGCGGAGGGCGTCATGCGATCGTCTCGCGGTATTTTCGATAGATTTCCGCCGCGTTTCGCAAAATCTCGCGATCCGCGTCGTAACTGAGCAGTTCCATCGCGCGCTCGATCGGGAAATAGCCGCCGTTGAGGAATCCCTGCTCGTAGGACACGCGATAGGTGTGGTCCGGCGCGACCATCGCAAACCACTGGATGCGGTTGCTGATCTCTCGACCGCGGCTCTCGGAAAAGAAATCATAGCGCGTATTTCCGGCAATGCCGATGATCTCCGCGTGAATGCCCGCCTCATCTTCCACGCGCCAGAGCGCTACATCGTTGGAGCGGTTGTAATTGCGAATGACGCCCTTGGGCATGACCCACTCGCCCCGATCGCTCATCAGCAGAAAGACGTCCTCGCCGGAAAAGACCACGCCGCCGGCACAGCTTCGAATCGCCCCCGCCATGGAAAACACCTGCCTTCCCTCTGAGTACCTTCTAATCATATCACACAATTCTCCAAAAAACAACACTTCACATGTTGAAAAATGTTGGGCGGCGCGCCGCGGAGAAAGATCGCCGCCAAACGCTGTGGACATGCGCGCGGGGATGTGATACAATGAAGAAAAACGACAGGAGGCGCTGCGCAGATGAACGAATCGCTTCAGACGCTCAAGCGCTGGGTCGCCGAATCCAGACGGATCGCCTTCTTCGGCGGCGCGGGCGTGAGCACAGAATCCGGCATCCCCGACTTCCGCGGCGTGGACGGCCTGTACCGCCAAAAATACGCCTATCCCCCGGAAACGATCCTCAGCCACGATTTCTTCGAGCGCATGCCGGAGGAATTCTTCCGCTTCTACCGCGAAAAGATCCTCATCCTCGGCGCCGAGCCGAACGCCGCGCACCGCAAGCTCGCCGAATGGGAGGCGCAGGGCAAACTGACCGGCGTGGTGACCCAGAACATCGACGGCCTGCACCAGAAGGCGGGTTCCAGACGCGTGTATGAGCTGCACGGCTCGATCCACCGCAACTTCTGCACCCGCTGCGGCAGGTCCTATTCCGCCGAATGGATCGCGTCGACCTCAGGCGTGCCCCGGTGCGAATGCGGCGGCGCCGTCAAGCCCGACGTCGTGCTCTACGGCGAATCGCTCGACGACGCCGTGCTCTCCGGCGCGATGCGCGCCATCGCCCGCGCCGACCTGCTGATCGTTGGCGGCACGTCTCTGAGCGTCTATCCCGCCGCCGGACTGATCGACTGGTATGCCGGCGACCGGCTCGTGCTCGTCAACCGCACGCCCACCCCGCGCGACGACCGCGCCAACCTGATCCTGCGCGATCCCATCGGCAAGGTCTTTGCCCAGCTATGAGCACAGACGAGCGCATCCAGTGCTTCGATCCGGTGGCGCGCGCCGACGCGCGCCTGCTGATCCTCGGCACCATGCCCAGCGTTGAGTCGCTGCGCCAGTCGTTCTACTATGCGCACCCGCGCAACGCCTTCTGGCCGATCATGGCAGCGCTGCTCGGCGCGCCGGCACCACAGACAGTCGCAGAAAAGCGCGCGCTTTTGACGGAGCACCGCATCGCGCTGTGGGACGTGGCACACAGCTGCGTGCGCCACGGCTCGCTCGACAGCGCCATGCGCGACGTCGCGCCCAACGACTTCGCGGCGCTGTTCGCGCGCTGCCCCAATATTCAGCGCATCCTCTTCAACGGCGACACGGCGCGCAGGCTCTACGCGCGCCTGGTCGGCACGATGCCCGCGGGCTGCGAATGGGCGCGCATGCCGTCCACCAGTCCCGCCTACACGCTGCCCTACGCGCGCAAGCTGGAGGCTTGGCGCGCGGGAATGGAGGGTTTCCTATGACAAATTCCACTTCCACCAAAAACATCCGTCCCGCCGACATTCTGCGCAAGAAGCGCTTCGGCGGCGAACTGAACGAGAGCGAGATCCGCGCGTTCGTGCGCGGCGTGGTGGACGGCAGCTTCGCCGACTACCAGATCTCCGCGCTCTTGATGGCGATCTGCATTCACGGCATGTCCGACCGCGAGACGCTGGCGCTGACGCTGGCAATGGCGCATTCGGGCGACATGCTCGACCTGCGCCGCATTCCCGGCGTCAAGGCGGACAAGCATTCCAGCGGCGGCGTGGGCGACACCACCTCGCTGATCCTCGTGCCGCTCGTCGCCTGCTGCGGCGTGCGCATGGCGAAGATGTCCGGGCGCGGGCTCGGCTTCACCGGCGGCACGCTGGACAAGCTGGAGGCCATCCCCGGCATGCGCGTGGAGATGGACATCGCCTCGTTCGAGCGCCAGGTCACCGACATCGGCTGCGCAATCATCGGTCAGACCGCCGAACTCGCGCCCGCCGACAAGGTGCTCTACGCACTGCGCGACGTGACCGAGACGGTCGACTGCCTGCCGCTGATCGTCTCCTCCATCCTCTCCAAAAAGATCGCCGCCGGCTGCGACGTGGTCGTGCTCGACGTCAAGACCGGCAGTGGCGCTATCATGCCCACACTCGAGGATTCCAAAAAGCTTGCGCGCACGATGGTTCGCATCGGCAACCTCAGCGGCAAGCGCTTCTCGGCGCTGATCACCGACATGGACCAGCCGCTGGGCAACTACATCGGCAACGCGCTCGAGGTCGAGGAAGCGATCGACGTGCTCGCCGGGCGCACGGGCGGCGACCTGCGCGACGTCTCGCTGCAGTTGGGCGCGCGCATCCTCACGGGCGCCGGCGCCGCCGCGACGGTGGAACAGGGCGTCGAAATGCTCGCCGCGAAGATCGACAGCGGCGAAGGGCTGCGCAAGTTTGCCGAGATGATCCGCGCACAGGGCGGCGACCCGCGCGTGACGGAGGACACCTCGCTGCTGCCCAAGGCAAAATCGACCGTCGAGCTACGCGCCGGCGAGCCCGGCTATCTGTCCGCCATCCGCACCGCCGACGTCGGCAGCGCCGCCCGGCTGCTCGGCGCAGGGCGCGAGCGCAAGTCCGACGTCATCGACCCCGCGGTCGGCATCGTCATGCACAAGCGCGTGGGCGACAGGGTGCGGCGCAATGAGCTGCTGGCGACCCTGCACGTCGGCGAACGCTCCGACCGCATCGGCGCGTACAACCTGCTGCAGCGCGCGTTGAAAATCGGTCCCGATCCGGTATCGCGCCCAACGCTGATTCATGACGTGATTGAGGCGGAAGACGCATGAGCGTGCGCGGAAAACCGGCTGTCCCCGACGGGAAGCACTCCACTGCGGATCCGGCGCGCGCCGTTTCCCATCCGGAAAATGCCGCTGCCGGTACGCCGGCGAGGGGAATCGGCGCGTTTCTCCGCGCCAGCCTGAGGGCGCTGATCTGCTTCGCCGTTTACACCGTAGCGTTTCTCGCGATTCCGTTGGCTGTCGCGTTTGCACTCGCCAACCGATTCCCCGGCGTCTCTGTCCAAGCGACAAGCGCCGCGACCGCCCTGAGCGCGCTGGTCACCGCAGGCATTGCGCTGCGCGTGGCGCGCAGATGGCGCACGCCACGCACCCTGAGCGCGCGTTGGACCGCTGTGGGTGCGCTGACCGGGCTGCTCCTCCCCGCGATGCTGACCGCATTGGCGCTGGCGCTGGACAGCATGCGGCTGGAGCGCCCGCTGAGCGAACCGGCGCTTCATCTCGCGCTCGCGCTCGCACTGCTCGAAAGCGTGGCGATCTGCTTCAGCCACGGCGCGCTGTACCTGCGCCTGATCTTCGACGCAGCCGAGGCGCGCGCCGGACGGAGCGCCGCCTATTTCATCGCCTGCGCGCTGACCGTTTTGACAGCGGCGCTCAGAGGCGGCAACGCCGCCGCACTGCTCTGCGCGGCGGCGGCGAGCGCGGCACAGTGCGCGCTGTACGAGCGCGGCGGGTTGTTCGCGCCGGTGGCGATGGAAATCGCCTTCAGCGCGTGGACGTCGCTGCTGTTTGGCGGGCTGGGCGAATCATTCCCCGGCGTTTCGCCGGTGTACGCGCTGTACCACGTCTCCGAAGCATGGCTGACCGGCGGCGGCGCGGGGCTCGCCTTCGGCTGGGGACTCGCGCTGATCATGGCGGTCGCCGCCATGCTGCTATTGCGCCGCGAGCTCGCCGCCCTCGTCCGCCGTTTCCACCATGCCCTGCCGAGAGCCGTCGGCGCGCATAAGCAACCGCCGCACGGCGGCAACGGGCGCTGCTCCGCCTGACATGAACTGCCGTCGCGCGAGGAGATCGCCCGCGGGCGCGCATTCACTTGCGCGGCAGGTGCGGCGCAACGAGGCAGGCAATGCAATCGCGGAGTTTGCCGCTGGTTTCATTCCCGTCCGCATCGTGCGCGCGGCGCGGGCAGGCAAGCGCCGCAATCCCCTTTTCGGACATGTGCCATGATTTCACACATCCTGCAGGGCAAT
>CALVPU010000010.1 GCA_944353735.1 uncultured Eubacteriales bacterium
TCGCCCAATGATTGCTGTAATCGCCATTGAACGCCCGCCATGCGTCGTGTGCATTGACCTGATAGACGGTGGACGCGCTGATCGAGCAGCCCTGATCATTGTCGGATTGCAACAGCGGTACGAGATATAGTCAATGGCCGCTTTCAGCGTTGACTTAATATGCGGGGTATCTTCCGAAACGCAAAATGCCGGAAATGCTTGATATTCCAAGCAATTCCGACATTTGCGAAGTGGTGCCAAGATAATCAGAAAATCGGTAAAACTTTTGTATGAAAAGCGCCGGACGCCGGTAGCGCGGGGCGAATCGCTTTTCTCCGGATAACGGGGTTTGCGCGGAGGGCGAACCCATTCGGGCCCGCGTCCCTGCCGCCGGAAAGCGCCCTGCGCGCTCCCTTTCCAGACGGACTGCGCGCTGACCGGCGCGCGGCGTTTCGATACCCGTATTGCAACGCGCCTGTCAAGCGGGCATCCCAAGAGCGGCCTTCGCGCTTGCGCTTTCAGAGGTTCTGTGCTAGAATCTTTGGCGGACGGAGCGCATCTTCCTCAAGGCCGCGGCTTGCCGCGCTCGATTGCCCGTTTGGATGGCCCTCCGCGCCCAATTTGCCGCGATTCCCACTTGTTTCTGGAATCGGAAAGGACGGTATGCCGCATGGAATACGAAAAATATATGCGCAGGTGCTACGAGCTGGCGGTCAGCGCGGGGAAGAAGGGGCACGAGACGTTCGGCGCGCTGCTGGCGCACGACGGGAAGATCCTCGAGGAGGCGGAAAACACGTCGGACTGGCGCAGGGGGATCTTTGGGCACGCGGAATTCAACCTCGTGCACCGCTGCGCCAACCGCTATCCGGACGACGTCCTCGCCCAGTCGGTGCTGTTCACCAGCTGCGCGCCCTGCGAGCGCTGCCTGTGCGCGATCGCGTCTCTGGGGATTCGCACGGTGGTCTGCGGCGTGTCCTACCGGCAGTTCAGCCGGCTGCTGCCGTTCGACTGCGCGCCGCTGGACCGCGAGGGGCTGCTCGCCCAGCTGGGCGTCGAGATGAAGCTGATCGAGTCCGTGCTCGAGGACGAGGGGATGCGCGTCTTTGAGTGGTGGGAGGGGGAATATCGCCCGCTGGAGGAGCGCATCGCGGAGATGGACGCGGTCAAGCGGCGCGCGGCGCGGGCGGACGGCTGAGCTGGCGCGCGTTCCGGCAGGCGAAACCGCCTTCCCGAAGGGGGAAGGCGGCGCGTTTTTTGCCGGCAGGCGGAGCGCTGGAAGGGAGCGCTCAGTCGCCGAAGGAGATGCCGAGCATCTTCGCTTCGTGGACGATGGAGGCGTTGGGGTCGACCATCTTGAGCTTGCCGGCGACCTCCTCGAGCGGAACCTTGACCATCTCGCGGTTCTTGTAGCCGACCATGTAGCCGAACTCGCGTTTGAGGATCATCTTGGCGGCCTCGGAGCCGAGGCGGCTGGCAAACACGCGGTCGTAGGGGCAGGGTGAGCCGCCGCGCTGGGTGTGGCCCGGCACGGTCACGCGCACGTCGAAGCCGCTCTTCTTGGACAGCTTCTCGGCGATCTCGTAGGACACGGAGGGGAACTTGGAGTTCTCGACCTTCTTGCGGTAGTCCTTCTTGGAGAGCTTGGCGTCCTCCTTGGAGATGGCGCCCTCGGCGACGGCGAGGATGGTGAAGCGGCTGCCGCGGTCGTGGCGCTCGCGGATCTTGTCGGCGACCTTGTCGATGTCGTAGGGGATTTCGGGGATGAGGATGATGTCCACGCCGCCCGCCATGCCGGCGTTGAGCGTCAGCCAGCCGACGCGGTGGCCCATGACCTCGACGATGAACACGCGCCCGTGCGAGGCGGCGGTGGTGTGGATGCGGTCGATGGCGTCGGTGGCGACGTCCACCGCGCTCTGGAAGCCGAAGGTCATGTCCGTGCCCCAGAGGTCGTTGTCGATCGTCTTGGGCAGGGTGACGACGTTCAGGCCCTCCTCGCGCAGCAGGTTGGCGGTCTTGTGGGTGCCGTTGCCGCCGAGGATGACCAGGCAGTCGAGCTGCAGCTTGTAGTAGTTCTGCTTCATCGCCGCGACCTTGTCCAGACCGTTCTCGTCCGGCTCGCGGATGGTCTTGTAGGGCGTGCGGCTGCTGCCCAAGAACGTGCCGCCCTCGGTGAGGATGCCGGAGAAGTCCGCGTAGCCGAGCAGGCGGAAGCGCCCGTAGATCAGGCCCTGATAGCCGTTGAGGAAGCCGTAGATCTCGACGTCCTCGTTGGAGTTGTACATCGTCTTGGCGACGCCGCGCATCGCCGCGTTGAGCGCCTGGCAGTCGCCGCCGCTGGTGAGCATGCCGATCCGGATCATGTAGGACACCCCTTTTTCTCTTTCAATCGCGCAGGGACGGCGAGGACGCCGTCACCAACAGGTAACAAAAGTCAACTTATATTTTTCATTATAACCGATTTTTCGCGCGAAAACAAGTCTATTTGATTTGGATTTTTCAGAATTGACAAAATTTCCATCAAGAAATGAAAAATTTTCCGTTGAAAAACGCCGCCCGTCTGCTATAATAAAAGTGGATGATTGTCATTGGAGGAGGAATCTGTGTGGATAGCGTCCAAACCTGCGACCTGAGCTACACGCAAAACCGCGAGTTGAGCTGGCTGAAGTTCAACGAGCGCGTGCTCGCCGAGGCGGCGGACCCCACCGTGCCGCTGATCGAGCGGCTGCGCTTTGTCTCCATCTTTACCAGCAATCTGGACGAGTTTTTCATGGTCCGCGTGGGCAGCCTCATGGACCTGAACGTGCTCACGCCCGACGATATGGACAACAAGAGCGGGTTGACGCCGGCGGAGCAGCTCTCGCGCATCTACGCGGCGGTGCGCCCGATGATCGCGCGGCGCGACGAGATCTACCGCGAGCTGACGGGCGAACTGTCCGTCAACGGCGTCAGCGAGATCGCCTACGAATCGCTCACCGACAGCCAGCGCGCCTATGTGCACGATTATTATAAGGAAAACATCCGCCCGCTGCTGTCGCCGCAGATCATCGACCGCAGCCACCCGTTTCCGCATCTGAAGAACAAGGCGCTCTACGCCGCGGCGCTGCTGTCGCAGCACGGCAAGACGGTGGTCGGCATCGTCGACATTCCCAAGATCGTGCCGCCGATCCTGAAGCTGCCCGGCGCGCCGACGAAGTTCGTGCGCACGGAGGCGGTCGTCGCCGCGCACGTGAAAAAGACGTTCAAGGTCTACGCCGTCGAGGAGCAGGCGGTCATCTCCGTCACCCGCAACGCCGACATCAGCATGGACGAGGAGAAGTTCGACGAGGACAATCCCGACTTCCTCAACTACATGTCCAAGCTGCTGCGCAAGCGCGACCGCCTCGCGCCGGTGCGCCTCGAGGTGCAGGGCAAGGCGCCGCGGCTGACGCGCAGCCTGCTGGCGAGCCTGAAGCTGGAGGCGCATCAGGCGTTTTCCTGCGAGTGCCCGCTGAAGCTCGAATACGCCTACCAGCTGGACAAGTGCCCGGCGATGATGTACAACTCCCCGTACCAGCCGGTCTATCCCGACTACCTCGACCGCGACCAGCCCATCTACGAGCAGGTGCGCCAGCGCGACGTTTTGCTGTTCTATCCCTATCAGTCGATGCAGCCGTTCATCGACCTGCTGCGCCAGAGCGCCGCGGACCCGAACGTGATCTCCATCAAGATCACCATCTATCGCCTGGCGCGCAATTCCGCCATCGCCAAGGCGCTGTGCGACGCCGCCGAGAACGGCAAGGAGGTCACCGTGCTGATGGAGCTGCGCGCGCGCTTCGACGAGCAGAACAACATCGAGTGGGCGCGCGAGCTGGAGCACTCCGGCTGCCGCATCCTCTACGGCCCCGACGGCTACAAGTGCCACGCCAAGGTCTGCCTCATCACGCGGCGCGAGCGCGGCGGGCTGTCCTACGTCACCCAGATCGGCACCGGCAACTACAACGAAAAGACCTCCACGCTCTACACCGACTTCTGCATGATGACCGCCAACGCCGCCATCGCCCGCGACGCGGTGGCGTTCTTCGAGAACATGCTCATCGGCTACCTCTACGGCGACTACGAGGAGCTGCTCGTGGCGCCCAACGCCATGAAAAACCGCCTCATGCGCCTGATCGACGAGGAGATCGCCCGCGGCGACCGCGGCAGGATCATCATCAAGGCGAACTCCATCACCGAGCGCGACCTGATCGACAAGCTCAGCGAGGCCAGCTGCGCCGGCGTGAAGGTCGATCTCGTCATCCGCGGCATCTGCTGCCTCGTGCCGGGCGTGCCGGGTCACACGGACAACATCTCCGTCACCAGCATCGTCGGTCGCTTCCTCGAGCACTCGCGCATCTACTGCTTCGGCGAGGGCGAGCTGCGCCGCTGCTACCTCTCCTCCGCCGACCTGATGACCCGCAACCAGACGCGGCGCGTCGAGGTCGCCTGCCCCGTGCACAGTCAGGAGCTCAAGGACGCCCTCTCGGAATACCTCGACCGCCTGCTCGCCGACAACACCAAGGCGTGGCGGCTGGGCAGCGACGGCAACTATGTCGAGCTCACCCCCGGCGACGACCCGCCGCAGAGCGTGCAGGCGCATTACATGGACCATCCGCTGGAGCTGGCGCACACCCAGCGCCCGCGCCGCTCCCTCGGCGCCCGCCTGCGCCGCGTTGTGCGCTGGTAAGGCGGGGCAAGGAAGCCGCGCGAGAAGCGTCCGCTGAGGGGCGGCGGGAGACAGTTTGCCCGAGGCATTCGGCGCGGCGAGGGAAGCGGCGGGAAGGACGCCCGCGCGGCGGAAGGACGCGGGGACACGCCCGCTGAGGAGCGATGGGAACCGTCCGCCTGAGACGTCGCGCGGCACGCGTCGCGGTCGCGGGAACGCGTCCGCGCAAGGTGCGCCCGTCGCGAGAAGCGTCCGCTGAGGGGCGGCGGGAGACAGTTTGCCCGAGGCATTCGGCGCGGCGAGGGAAGCGGTGAGAAGCGTGCCCGCGCGGCGGAAGGACGCCCGCGCGGCGGAAGGTCGCGGGGACACGCCCGCTGAGGAGCGATGGGGACCGTCCGCCCGAGACGTCGCGCGTTGTGGTCGCGGGGACATGCCCGCGCAAGGTGCGCGGGATGTCCAAACGGGACGGCGCATTTTCATCGCGGCAGGCGAATATGCCGCGGGGGGCTGTCATTCGCGTCGCTTCCGTGGGCGCGCCGGTTTCTCCGCACCGCCGATCTGCCCCAGGACGCGCCGGATTCTACGTCCCGCCGGTCGCCCCATGGACGCGCAAAGTTCTCCGCACC
>CALVPU010000011.1 GCA_944353735.1 uncultured Eubacteriales bacterium
CGGCGGCGTCCAGCACGGGCAGGAAGGCCGTTCGCCGCGTGGCGAAGCCTCAGGCGGCAGACCTGCTGGCGGCGTGGAGCGAACTCGCCGGCGCAGGCGGCGAGGCGGTCGTTGCCGCCCCAGCTATCGGTCGGTGCAGCACGGGCGCGTCTCGCCGAACTTCGGCGGATAAGGCTTCCACGGCGAGGCCTCAACCGGGTTCAACCGCTGCCGTTTCGACGGATGCACCCCGACCGGCTTCGGCGCATGCGTCCGCAACGGTGGACGGAGCGGCTCCCGTGCGGCGCGCCGTGCGCGCAAATCGCGCCCCGGCGGCGCCGGAACAGGTCGCCGCGCTGATGGGAAGCTTTGACGACCTGCCGGTCCAGGCGCCGAAGGGGCGCGCGCCGGGCGCTTCTGCCTCCAGACGTGCAGGCGCGCCTGCGAAGGCTTCCGGCAATCGCGCAAAGCACCGGGCGCGGCGGGGCGGCGAGGTCTTTCTGCTCGAGAATGACCGCGACCCGTTCGACGATTTCCTTGATCAGACCGCGCCCGTACGTTCCAAGAAAGGAAAGCGCAGGAAATCCGGAGGCATGCTGACGGCGGCGCTGTCGCTCTGCATCGTCGGCATCCTCGGGCTCGCGGGATGGCAGGTTTCCCGCTATCAGGCGTTTCAGGAGATGAAGGCTGCCGTTGCCGCGCAGGGCTTTTATGAGGGCACGACGGTCGAGGGCATCGACGTCTCGGATATGACGCTTGACGAAGCGCTGGCGCACTGGGCGCAGGTGGTGGAACCGAGCTATTCGCAGCGCACGGTGACGCTGGACAATGGAAGCGCGCTGACGGCGGAACAGCTGGGCTATGCCAGCGATTACGCCAGCGTGCTGAGCAATGCCTGGAACGCCGGTCAGAGCGGCTCGCTTGAGGAGCGCTACGCGCGCATCTCCGAACGCCGCGCCCGTCCGGCGGACTACACGGTTTCGCGCACGCTGTATACCGCTGAAGCCATCCAGTCGGCGGTTTCGGCGCTGGCGGCGCAGATCGACAGACCGGCGCAGGACGCCAGCGTCGCATCGTTTGACGCGGACAGCTATCAGTTCGTGTTCACCGAGGAGGTTTCCGGCAGCCGTCTGGACGCGGATGCGCTCGCCGCAGCCATTGCCGGCGCGCTGGACGCCGGCGGCGGCAGCGTGGCGCTGCCGGTGGAGACGCTGCAGCCGGCGGTCACGGCGGCGTCGCTGTCGTCGCAGTACGGCATGATCGCCTACGCGGTCACGGACGCCTCGTCCTCGAGCTCCAACCGCCTGACGAACATCCGCCTGTCGCTGGAACTGATTCACGGCACGCGGCTGGATCCCGGCGAGACGTTCTCGTTCAACGAGGTCGTCGGCGAGCGCACCACCGACCGCGGCTTCAAGGTCGCCACGGCATACTCCAGCGGCGAAGTTACCGAGGAGGTCGGCGGCGGCATCTGTCAGGTGTCGACGACGCTGTTCAACGCGGCGGTCAAGGCGGACCTCGAAATCGTCGAGCGCCACAACCACTCGCTTCCGGTCAGTTACGTCGACCGCGGCAAGGACGCGGCGGTCGACTGGGGCAACAAGGACCTGCGGTTCACCAACAGCGGCGACGAGCCGGTCTACATCGTCTGCCTGCTGTCCGACGACAAGCGCGTGCGCATTGGCATCTGCGGTCGCTATCTGCCCAACGGCGAGAGCATCACCGTCGAGGGCGAGACCACGGGACGGATCTCCTACGACACCGTCTATCAGCCCAATCTCGCCTTCCCGAGCGGCTATTCGGAGGTCACGCGCAGCGGACGGCGCGGCTATACCGCGGTGGCGTACAAGATCCGCTGGGATGCGTCGGGCAACGAGATCAGCCGTGAACTGCTCTGCCGCAGCACGTATCTGGCGCGCGACGAGATCGTCGAATATGGTCCGTGACGGGCTTGCATTGCGCGCCAAAATGTGCTATGCTTTAGGAAACATAGAGGAACCACGCGGGAGGTGGACGGTTTGCCAAAGATCTATACGCGCAAGGAAGTGGCGCGGCGCAGGATGAAGTTCCAGGTGTTCGCGGGCATGTTCGACTTTATCGCCATACTGGCGGGGCTGGCGGTGATCATCGTCTGCATCGTGCTGCTGTCGGCGCTGTATCACTGGGTGATTCAGGATGTGCAATCGTCCTTCGCTACGCTCTGGGACATCTTCATGAGCGCCATCATCATTCCCGAATGACGCAAGCACGAAAGCGAGGTCGAGGCCTATGCGCGTGTCATGGGCAGAACTGTACGAGCAGATCGGCAGCTGTCAGAAGTGCCGCCTCTGTGAGACGCGGCACCGCGTCGTGCCCGGCGAGGGCAATCCGCACGCGAAACTGATGTTCATCGGCGAGGGACCAGGGCAGGAGGAGGACCGGCAGGGACGCCCGTTTGTCGGTCGTTCCGGCGAGCTGCTCACGCGCATGATCCATGCCATCGGCATCGAGCGTTCCGAGACGTACATCTGCAACGTCGTCAAGTGCCGACCGCCGGGAAACCGCAATCCCGAACCGGACGAGGCGCAGGCATGTCTGGGCTACCTGCGCGGACAGGTGGCGCTGGTGCGCCCGAAGGTGATCGTCCTGCTGGGAAAGATTGCCTGCCGCTACACGCTCAACGAGGAGATCTACATTACGCGCGACCATGGACGCTGGTTCGAGCGCAAGGGAACGTGGTTTATTCCGACATTTCATCCCTCAGCGCTGCTGCGCGACCCCGCAAAAAAGCGCGATGCGTGGGATGATTTTCAGAAGATCCGTGAAAAACTAAGCCAGATCGAATCGGACGGCGGCTGACTGTGGACGCCGCGAAGGGAAGGAACGGCATGGAGAAGTTTCGCGCGGAATTGCGCCGGTTCATCGCCGACCTGTACGAAGGCGAGAAGAAGGTGCTGGTGTTCGGCGAAGGCTGCACCGGCGCGCGCGTGATGCTCGTCGGCGAAGCACCGGGCGAGCAGGAGACGCTGCAGGGGCGTCCGTTTGTGGGCAAGGCGGGCAGGAACCTCGACGAGTTCCTCGCGCTGGCGGGGATTGACCGCTCGCAGCTCTACGTCACAAACGCGGTCAAGTTCCGCCCGACGAAGGTCTCCGCGGCGGGACGCACGGTCAACCGTCCGCCGACGCAGGAGGAAATCCGCCTGTTTCTGCCCTGGCTGCGCCGCGAGATCGAGCTCGTACAGCCCGAGTGCGTGGCGACGCTGGGCAACGTGCCGCTGCGCGCGCTCGCGGAGCGCCGCGTGGCGATCGGCGATGTGCACGGCGCGTTTTTGGATTGCGGCGGCGTGCGCGTGTATCCAATGTACCATCCGGCGTCGGTAATCTACAATCCGGCGCTGCGCGAGGCATACCGCGCGGATGTGCTCCGCCTGGCGCAGTGGCTGCGCGCCAACGACGGACAGGGCGCCAAATGTTGAAAATTGCGAACGCCGCCGGCATGTTTTGCGGGCGGCGTTCGCATATTCTCTGTACGAAGGCGGAGCGCGGCGGCGTTGCGCGTTAAATAATACTTTATTTTTCAGCGAAGGCTTGCACATCGAGGGGTTTTGTGTATAATATCAGGGTGTACTTGGACAGAACGCGCAGGCGCGCGTCAAGCGCTGTGCGTGCCGCATACAATGGCAAGATTCGTGATTGGGAGGAATGGAGATGGCTCTGGTCAAGTGTCCGCGCTGTGAACTGAATTACATGAACGATACCGATAAGATGTGCTCCGTCTGCCGTCGGGAGGTGCGCGGGGAGAGCGAGCAGTTCGAGATGATCGAGATGTGCTCCGAGTGCGGCGAGAATCCCGTGGTCCCCGGACAGGAACTGTGCGCGTACTGCCTGAAGGAACTGCAGCGCCGCACCGCGGTGAGCACGGACGACACCATCGAACCGGAAGCGACCAGCATCGAGATCGACTCCGTGTCCGGCATGGACGAGATCGAACTGGATCTGCATGGCGACTTGGACGACGAAGTCTTCGACGAGGACGCCAAGGCCGAGTTTGGCGACGACGAGGATGAGGACGAAGAGACTGAGGAAGAAGAGTAACCTTGGCTATCTTTGCCATTTCTGACCTTCACCTGCCCGCGCGCCAGAAGCCGATGGATATTTTCGGCGTCCATTGGGAGAACCACTTTGAGCGCATTTCGCGGGACTGGCGCGCGCGGGTGGGCGAGGGCGACATCGTGTTGCTGCCGGGCGACCTGACGTGGGCGATGCGGTTGGAAGAAGCGCTGGAGGATTTGGAACGCATTGGAGCGCTTCCGGGCAGGAAGATCATCCTGCGCGGCAACCACGATTACTGGTGGGGTGCGATCGGTCGCGTGCGCCGGGCGCTGCCGGCGGGCATGTACGCCATCCAGAACGATTGCCTCGCGCTGGACGGCGTGCTCTTTGCCGGTTCGCGCGGCTGGACGATCCCTGCGGAGGGCGCCGACGCCAACGACGTGCGCATTTACGCAAGGGAGCGAATGCGTCTGGAGATGTCGCTCAAGGCGGCGCGCGCCAAAGCGCCCGATGCGCCGCTGATCGCCATGATGCACTATCCGCCGCTGACCGACGCGCTGACCGGCTTTTCGGACCTGCTGGAAGCCTATGGCGTGCAGGACTGCGTGTACGGTCACCTGCACGGCGCGTCGCTGAAGTACGCCTTTCGCGGCGAGCGCGGCGGCGTGATCTATCATCAGGTCTCCTGCGACGGGTTGGATTTTCGGCTCTATGAACTGCGGCGCTGAGCGCGACCGGCGAGAGGAGGGATCGGAGCGTGTCTGAAAAGCAGCTGCTTCTGGCGCTGAACCCCTGCGCGGGACAGCGGCGCGCGAATCGCGTGCTGCCGGAGATCCTGCGCGTGTTCTGGGACGCGGGCTATCGCTGCGTCACCTACGTGACCGCCGCGGTCGGCGATGCCGAACGCTACGTCGCGGCGCACGCGGCGGAATTTGACCGCGTCGTCTGCGCCGGCGGAGACGGCACGCTCAACGAGACGATCGCGGGCCTGCTCTCGGCGGGCGTCGACATTCCCATCGGCTACATCCCGTCGGGCACGACGAACGATTACGCCAACAGCCTCGGGCTGTCTTCAGACGTGCTGCAGGCGGCGCGCGACGCCGTGGAAGGCACGGCGCGCCGGTTGGACGTGGGCACCTTCAACGGGCGCTATTTCACCTATACCGCCTCCTGCGGCGCCTTCACGCGCGCCTCGTACAGCACGCCGCAGCCGCTGAAGAACTCCATCGGACATCTGGCGTACATCCTCGAGGGCATCAAGGACCTGCCATCGCTGCGCCCGTATCACCTGCACGTGGAGACTGCGGAGTGCACGCTCGACGACGATTTTCTGTTCTGCGCGATCACGAATTCCACCTCCGTGGGCGGCATTCTCAAGCTCGATGCGCAGATGGTATCGCTCAATGACGGGCTGTTCGAGGTCATGCTCGTACGCAATCCCGCCACGCCGATGCAGCTGAGCGCTATCCTCCACGGCATCACGACGCTCGATTTGCCCAACGAGATGGTACACTTCTTCCCGGCGGACGCCATTCGCGTCGTCTCCTCGGAACCGCTCTCTTGGACGCTTGACGGCGAGCGCGCCGAAGGCGGCACCGAGGTGGAGATGCGCAACCTGCACTCCGCCGTGCAGATCGTCACGCCGCGCCGGAACGAGGCGGAACCGGCAGGCGGAAATGGGGAGGCGCAGGCGTGAAGGTCAACTACCAGCTCGAAATGGAGCGCGAACTTGCGCGCATTGCCGGTTCCGGACGGCGTCCGCGCCTGCTGCTGCACGCCTGCTGCGCGCCGTGCTCTTCCGCCGTGCTCGAACGGCTGACGGATGCGTTCGACATCGCGCTTTACTTCTACAACCCGAATATCGCGCCGCAGGCGGAGTTTCTCCGCCGCGCGGCGGAGCTCGAACGGTTGGTGCGCGAACTGCCGCACGCCAATGCGATCGAGGTGCTGCGGGGCGACTACGACGAAGCCGCCTTTGCGGCGCTGTCGCGCGGGCT
>CALVPU010000012.1 GCA_944353735.1 uncultured Eubacteriales bacterium
CCCACGGGGACATCGGCGCGGGCATGCCGACCGGGGAACGGCCTTCGCCGCCGCCGTGCGGATGGTCGACCGGGTTCATGACGACGCCGCGGACGGTCGGGCGCACGCCCATGTGGCGCTTGCGGCCCGCCTTGCCGATGCGGACGTTGGCATGATCGGTGTTGCCGACCTGACCGACGGTCGCGCGCGCGGTCATCGCCACCATGCGCACCTCGCCGGAGGGCAGGCGGATCTGCGCGTAAGCGCCTTCCTTTGCCATGACCTGCGCGGCGGTGCCGGCGGAGCGGACCATCTGACCGCCCTTGCCGACCTTGATCTCCACGTTGTGGATCAGCGTGCCGAGCGGGATGTTGGCGATCGGCAGGCAGTTGCCGGGCTTGATGTCGGCGTCGGGGCCGGACATGACCTTGTCGCCGACCTTGAGACCGAGCGGCGCGAGGATATAGCGCTTCTCGCCGTCGGCGTACGCCAGCAGGGCGATGAAGCAGGTGCGGTTCGGATCGTACTCGATCGCCTTCACAGTCGCCGGAACGCCGTCCTTGGTGCGCTTGAAGTCGATGATGCGGTACTTGCGGCGGGCGCCGCCGCCCTGATGGCGGACGGTGATCTTGCCCTGGTTATTGCGACCAGCCTTGTGGCGCAGATCGGTCACCAGCGAGCGCTCGGGCGCCTTCTTGGTGATCTCTTCGAAGGTCAGGACCGACATGAAGCGCCGCGCGGGCGAAGTCGGCTTGTACACTCGAATAGCCATTGTTGGAGTCTCTCCTTCCTGTATGGTTCCTTATCGGCGAACCTGCCATGATCCCGGGGCAGCAGCGCCCCGGACGGGGGAAAGCGGCCTTACGCCTGCTCGCCCATGCCCTCGAAGAACTCGATGCCCTTGGAATCCTTCTTGAGCTTGACGATGGCCTTCTTGACCTCGGGCGTGCGGCCCTGCGTGCGGCCCTGGCGCTTCATCTTGCCGAGCGTGCGCATGGTGTTGACGGACTCGACCTTGACGCCCGGGAAAACCGTTTCGACGGCGTACTTGATCTCCGTCTTGTTCGCGCCGATGGCGACCTCGAAGGTGTACTTCTTGTCCGCCATCGCGTCGTAGGAGCGCTCCGTCAGGACGGGCTTTTTGATGATGTCATACGGGCTTTTCATTCTGCATAAACCTCCTCGACACGCTTCACGGCGTCCTGAGAAACGATCATCTTGTCGCAGTTGAGGATGTCCACGACGTTCAGGCTGCCCACGAACGTGGTCTTGACGCCGGAGATGTTGTTGCTCGCGCGAACGACCATCGGGTCGACGTCGGCGGTGACGATCAGCGCCTTCTTGTCCGCGCCGAGCGCCTTGAGCATGGCGACGACGTTCTTGGTCTTGGCCTCCGCCAGCTCGATCTTGTCCACGACCACCATCTCGGCGTCGTTGACCTTGCACGACAGCGCGCTCTTCATCGCCAGGCGGCGAACTTTCTTCGGCACGCTGATGCGGTAGTCGCGCGGCTTGGGAGCGAACACCACGCCGCCGTGGGTGAACTGGGGCGCCCTGCGACCATGATGGCGCGCATTGCCGGTGCCCTTCTGGCGGTAGATCTTGCGTCCGCCGCCGCGCACCTCAGTGCGGGTCAGCGCGGACTGGGTGCCCTGACGCTGGGCATTCATGTAGGCGCGGACCACCGCGTGCATCGCGGGAACGTGCGCCTCGACGCCGAAGACCTCGTCAGAGAGCGTCATCTCGCCGACTGCGGCGCCCTGCATGTTGTATACTTTCACATTTGCCATGATTGCGTCCTCCTATCAAGCCTTCACAGCGTCGCGAACCATGACGAGGCTGCCGTTCGCGCCGGGGATCGCGCCCTTGATCAGCAGCAGGTTGCGCTCCGCGTCGACCTTGACGACCTCGAGGTTCTGCACGGTGACGCGGTCGCCGCCGTACTGACCGGCCATATGCTTGTTCTTGAACACGCGCGAAGGCGTGGAGTTGGCGCCCAGAGAGCCGACGCCGCGATGATACTTGGAGCCGTGCGCCATCGGGCCGGTGTGCTGGTTCCAGCGCTGGATGACGCCGGTGTAGCCGTGTCCCTTGGACGTTCCGACCACGTCGATCTTGTCGCCCTCCGCGAACACGTCGCACTTGATCGTGTCGCCGACGGAGTAGCCGGAAATGTCGTCCATGCGCAGCTCGCGCAGGTGGCGCGCCGGGGCGACGCCAGCCTTGGCAAAATGACCTAGCTCGGGCTTGTTCAGCAGTTTCTTCGCCCTCTGCTCGGAGAGCTCGCCGAAACCGACCTGGATCGCTTCATAGCCGTCGGTCGCGCAGGTCTTCACCATGGTCACGGTGCAGGGGCCCGCTTCGACGACGGTGACCGGCACCAGGCGTCCGTCGGAGACGAAAACCTGCGTCATGCCGATCTTCTTGCCGAGAATTGCCTTTTTCATTGTTACACCTCTCTCGATTGTTACGCAAACCGCTTGGCAGTTTGCACGATAAAGCCTTGAGGGAGCTTCGGGCGCCGTGAGAGTGCGCCCCGCGCCCGCCTTACAGCTTGATCTCGATTTCAACGCCCGCCGGCAGGTCGAGCTTGGTCAGGGATTCCACGGTGCGCTGCGTGGGCTGCAGGATGTCGATCAGGCGCTTGTGCGTCCTCATTTCGAACTGCTCGCGGGAATCCTTGTGCTTGTGGGGAGAGCGCAGGATGGTGACGATCTCCTTCTCGGTCGGCAGCGGGATCGGGCCGGACACGCGCGCGCCGGTGCGCTTCGCGGTTTCGACGATGCGCGCCGCGCTGGCGTCGATGACCGAATGCTCGTAAGCCTTCAGCTTGATGCGGATCTTCTGGTTTGCCATTGACTTGTTCCTCCTGTCGAACTCATGCACACGCTGCCGGGCGTGTTCTAATTATTTTTCTTGCGACGGGCATGAGCTCCGTCGTCCGATTCGCGGACTGGTCCCCGGAAATTCCCGGCTAACCGCAACCTTCCGGTTCATCCCTCGCGCGTTCGGGGTTGCAGACCCGGCAAATCCGGCAGCTTTGCGCATGGATCGCCCCGCACACGACTTTTCTATTATACACCGTCCGCGGCGTTTATGCAAACGTTTCCGGACAAATTTGTGTTATTTCTTCGTTCAACTTTCCCGCATCCGCCCCGCGGGCGGCGAAAATCGCTGCGTTTGCATAAAAGCGCAGGCGCACGCACGCCGCCCCGTCATCGCGACAGGGCGGCGTGCAGTTTGCTTCCCGTTTCAGTTTTCTGCGGCGGCGCGCGCCTCCTCGCCGAGCTGTTCGGCGGTCTTGTCCACCGGCGTGCGCACCGACGTATCCCAGTTGGCGGAATTGTCGCGGAAGTCCGACTCGCCGGTCTCGCCGCCCAGCCCGGGCGGAACCGTCGGCGCGGCGAAGGGCGTCTCCTGCGCGAACATGGGATCGGGGCCCATGTCGCCCGCGTTCCGGGCAAAGCGCAGCGTCCACGCGACGGCGCGCCAGGCCAGCCACGCCATCAGCGCGATTGCCGCCAGCGCGAGCGCCAGCTTGATGCCGCGGCGCATGTCAGATGGCGTAGCGGGCGATGAACTCCGGCACGTCCTCCTTCGCGCTGCTCACCGAAATCACGAAGCGGCAGTTGTGCGCCTCGGACAGCTTGTCGAGCTGGGCGAAGAAATCGCGCATCTCGTCGGAATCCAGCTCCGTGCGCACCAGCTTCTTAAACGCGTCGACGACGATCAGCGTCAGGTCGAAGTCCGCCGAGAGCATGCCGCAGAGGAAGCCGAGGAATTCGTGCGCGGCGCACTTGTGGACGGCGGGATACTCGCTGGCGTCCACGAAGCGGATCTCGTGGCGAAGGTCGTACATGTAGCGCTTGTCGTCGTCGATGAAGATGATATTGCCATGCTCTTCCTTGAGCGCCTCGTTGGTCAGGTCGATCAGTCGCTTGGTCTTGCCGCTGCCCTTGGCGCCGAGGATAACTTGAATCATGGTCACCACTCCTTGCTTTCAATCTCAGGGGTTTTATCTATTATACATCAATTCCGTGCAAAGGGCAAGTCCTGAACGGGTGATTTGAGCAAATCCAGATGAAGGGCGGGAGGCGCCTGCTCCTCCCGCCGCGGGATCTCACAGGCGCACGCACGCCTGCCCGGTCAGCGCCGCGCTGCGGGCGTCAGGCTGGCTGAAGCCGCAGTAGAACGCCCACTGCCCGCTGCCGGGCACGCGCTCGCCCTCGTCGTTGACGACGGTGCGGGCGTTTTTGTCCAGCGCCACGCGCACCTCGCGCGACTCGCCGGGCGCGAGTGCCACGCGCTCGAAGCCGCACAGCACGGGGTTGCGCGGCGCGAACGGGCTGCGCAGGTCGCGCGCGTAGACCTGAACGACCTCGGCGCCGGCGCGGTCGGAACAATTGCGCACGCGGGCGACGACCGCCGCGCCGTCCTCGTCCATCGCTGCGCCGTCGAGGCGGATGTCGGCGTAGCCAAGGCCGAAGCCGAACGGGTACAGCGGCTCGCCGCCGTAATAGCGGTAGGTGCGCTGCGCCATGTCGTAATCGGTAAAGGGCGGCAGGTCGTCGGTGGAGCGGTAGAACGTCACCGGCAGCTTGCCGGAGGGCGACACGCGGCCGAACAGCACGTCGGCAATCGCCGTGCCGCCGCGCGCGCCGGGATACCACGCCTGCAAAATCGCGGCGCAGTGCTCGTCGGCATAGCGCAGGTCCATGGCGCTGCCGCACATCATCACCAGCACCACCGGCTTGCCCGTCTCGCAGAGCTTCTCCAGCAGCAGCTGCTGGCGTCCGGGCAGGCGCAGGCTCTCCTTGTCGCCGCCGGGCAGGTCGCCCTCGAGCGCCTGCTCCTCGCCCTCGATGGTCTCGTCCATTCCCAGGAACAGCACCACGGCGTCGCTGACGTCGGCGACGGCGAGCGCCTCGGCGATGCGGTCGTCCGCCTGCGCCAGGTCCTCGTCCTTATCGCGGGCGAGCGGACAGCCCAGCGAGTAGTACAGCCGGAAGCCGGCGCGGTCCGCCTCGGCGCCGAGGGCGTTCAGCGGCGTGTCCTCGCGGTCGGGCGTGCCGTGATAGTTGCCGATCAGGGCGGTGAAGTTGCCGGCGTTGGGACCGATCACGCCCAGGGAGCGAATGCCCTTGAGCGGCAGGACGCCGTCGTTCTTGAGCAGCACGATGCTCTCGCGCGCGGCGTCGAGCGCCGCCTGAATGTGCTCGGGGCAGCAGACGGCGTCGTAGCCGATCTTGTTGAAGGAGCAGTCCGGATCGAACAGCCCCAGCCGCAGCCGCGTGCACATCACGCGCTCGCAGCACTCGGTGATGACCTGCTCGGACACCAGCCCGCGCTCGCAGGCGGCGACGGCGTGCGGATAGCTGGCGCCGCAGTTGAGGTCGCAGCCGTTGTTGAGCGCCAGCGCGGCGGACTCGAGCACGTCGTCGGTGACGCGATGGTGCTCGTGGAAGTCGAGGATCGCCCAGCAGTCGGAGGTCACATAGCCGTCAAACCCCCATTTTTCGCGCAGGATGTCCCTGAGCAGCAGCTTGCTGCCGCAGCAGGGCTCGCCGTAAACGCGGTTGTACGCGCCCATCACGCCCTCGACGTGTGCCTCGGTGACGAGCTTTTCAAACGCGGGCAGGTACGTTTCCCAGAAGTCCTTTTTGCTCACCACGGCGTTGAATTCGTGCCGCTGGCTCTCGGGACCGGAGTGCACGGCGAAGTGCTTGGCGCACGCCGCCGCCTTCATGTAGCCCTTTTCGTCCTTTTCCTGCAGCGCCTCGACGAATTGCGCGCCGAGCTCGCCGGTGAGGTACGGGTCCTCGCCGTAGGTCTCGTGACCGCGGCCCCAGCGCGGGTCGCGGAAGATGTTGACGTTGGGCGACCAGAAGGTCAGGCCCTTGTAGATATCGCGGTCGCCGCGGGCGGACTGGGCGTTGTACTTGGCGCGGCCCTCGGTGGCGATGACCTCGCCCATGCGGCGGACCAGCGCGCGGTCAAACGACGCCGCCATGCCGATCGCCTGCGGGAAGACCGTGGCGGTGCCGGCGCGCGCCACGCCGTGCAGCGCCTCGTTCCACCAGTTGTACGCGGGAATGCCCAGCCGCGGGATGGCGGGGGCGTCGTAGCGGAGCATCGACGCGCGCTCCTCGAGCGTCATCTGCGCGACCAACGCGCGCGCCTGTTCGGTGAAGCGGTCGTTTTGCATGTGCATCCATCTCCTCTTTGTCCAAAGTCGGGGCGGTTTCCGCCTCCATTATATCAGTCCGCGCCGCGCCGTTCAAGCGCTTTTGCGGTCCTTGCCCGCTTGCCCGCCGCGCGGCAGGCGCACGGCGAATGTGGTGCGTCCCGGCGCGCTGTCGACCTCGATCTCGCCGCCGTGCAGCGACACGACCTTCTTCACCACCGACAATCCGATGCCGGCGCCCTCGCGGGCGTGGGAAGTCTCGCCCTGATAGAACTTCTCGAACATGTGCCGGCGCGTCTCGGGATCGATCGGCGGGCCCTCGTTGCCGATCTCCACGCGCAGCCAGCGCGCGTCCTCGCGGATGGCGGCGTGCAGCGTGCCGCCCTCGGGCGAAAACTTGACGGCGTTGTCCAGCAGGTTCACCCACACGTGCTGGAGCAGCTCCTCGCTGCCGCGGACCATGTGCTCGCCGAAGTCCGCCTCGATCTCGATACCCTTCGCCGTCCAGCGCTTTTCCAGAAGCAGGATGCACCTGCGCAGCTGCTCGGAGACGTTGAACTCCGTGACGTTCGTCAGGATATTCTGGTTTTCGATTTTCGTCAAGTTGAGCACGTTGGTCGCCATGTTCGCCAGCCGCGCCGATTCGCTGGCGATGATCTTCAGGTATTCGCGCTCCTCCTCGGGCGGCACGCCGCCGCGCTCGAGCAGGCGGGCGAAGCCGGAGATGGAGACGATGGGCGTCTTGAACTCGTGGGAGAAGTTGTTGACGAAGTCGGAGCGCAGCATCTCCGTGCTCTGCAGCTCCTGCGCCAGCGCGTTGAAGCCCTGCGCGACGCGGCGCTGGAAGGGCGCCCTGCCTAGATCGACGCGCTCGTCGTAATGTCCCTCGGAGAGGCGCTTCATGCCGCGCAGCAGCTGCGGGATCCAGCGCATCTGCACCCGCACCATGCCGATGGCGAGCACCGCGCCGATGGACAGGCTCGCCACCGCCGCGAACAGCACCGGCAGCGTCCGTCCCACCGAGTCCATCGTGCCCAACCGGCCCGTCTCGGCGAGAAACGCCACCACCGCGCCGAAGATGACGAAGTTGACGCCCAGCGTGATGAACACGATCAGCGAAAAGCGCAGGACGATCCAGCTGAACTTCGGTCGCCGCAATTTGGGAATGCGCCGCGTCATGCCTTCCTCACCGCCTTGTAGCCCAGACCGCGCACGGACACGATTTCAAACTCCGGCCAGCCCTCGAAGCGCCTGCGCAGCCGACCGATGTGCACCGTGACCGTCTCCCAGCCCGTCTCGCTGTCCGCGCCCCAGATCTCGTCCATCAGCTCGATGCGGGTGAAGATCTTTCCCGGGTACGACAGCAGCTTGTACAAGAGCAGGAACTCCTTCTGCGGCAGCGACTGCACCTCGTCCCCGCGCGTCACGGTGAACGAGTCGTAGTCCAGCGTGACGTCGCCGACGACGATTTTGCGCTCCGAGACGATGCGCGCGCGGCGCAGCAGCGCCTTGACGTGCAGCAGCAGCTCCTCGGGATCGACCGGCTTGGTCATGAAGTCGTCCGTGCCGGCGAGGTAGCCCTCCTTGCGGTCGGCGGTCAGCTGCTTGGCGGAGACCATCAGCACCGGCAGCTCGCTGTGCGCCGCGCGCAGCGCCCGCGTGAAGGCGTAGCCGTCCATCTCCGGCATCATCACGTCCAGCACCACCAGATCGACGTGCTCGCGGTCCATGATCTCCAGCGCCTGCGCGCCGTTTTCCGCCAGCGCCACGGTGTAGTTTTCCCCTTCCAGAATCGCCCGCATCAGCCGCCGCGTGCTCCTGTCGTCGTCCACGACCAGTATGTGAAACATGCTTTCCTCCCGTCCGGCGGCGCGCCGCCCGTTCGCTCGTACGCCTCCATTATGCACCCGTTTTCACCGCCTGGCAAGGGGGAAATTTCCCGGATGGACGAAAAAAGCGCCGGCTGCGCAGCCAGCACTTTGTTTTTCTCCGGAAGGGCGCGCGCCGGAGCGGTCACACGTCGAAGCGGTCGTAGCGGCTCAGGCAGTCCAGGCAGAACGCCTCGCCGCCGCGCAGGCGCAGCCAGTTCTCGCCCGTGACCTCGCCGCAGCGGCTGCACCGGCGCGACTGGAACAGCTGCGCGCGCTCCGGCAGGCGAATCGTCGCCGGCTTGACGTCGAACATCTCAGCCGGCGAAAGCGCCTGGTAATAGGCCAGCGACTGCTCGCGCGTCATGCCCTCGGGGCGGTCGCGCAGCACCAGCCGCACCGCCTGGCCCGTGCGGCGGTTGTAAAACGAAAACGCCTGCTTGCCGCGCATGTGAAACAGCAGGTTGCCCTTGCCGATCGAGCAGCCCAGCGCCGCCTGAATCGCGTCCACGCCGCAGGCATCGTTCTCGGCGATGCAGACCACCTTTTCGTCCTCGGAAAACGTCAGCGCCAGCAGCTCGATGGCGTAAAGCGCCGCCTTGAAGCCGATCGTCAGCCCGCCGCAGACGTGACCGTGAAACGCCGCGCACTTCTCCCACAGCGCCCGCTCGTCGACCTTCGCCGGCGCGCTCGCGCGCCCATTTGTCCGCTCGTCCATCTCAAAAACGCTCCTTTTCTCCAATTGTCTCCGCGGTTCAGTCCACCAGCACGACCTTGCGCCCGCCCATCTCGGCGATGCCGGCATGGACGCGGTAGACGCGCGCGATGGAATCGCGGTTGACCACGCCGGCGTCGCCGTACTCGCAGATCTCGCCGCCGCGCATCATCAAAAAGCGGTCGCAGAAGCGCAGCGCGAGGTTGAGGTCGTGGAGGACGACCAGCGCGGTGAGACCCGCCGCGCCGCAGATCTCGCGCACGATGCCCAGCACCTGATACTGGTTCTGCAGATCCAGATTGCTCGTCGGCTCGTCGAGCAGCAGCAGCCGCGGCTGCTGCGCCAGCGCGCGGGCAAGCATGACCTTCTGCTGCTCGCCGCCGCTGAGCTGATCGACGTACCGGTCGCGCATGTCCCACAGCGCCAGCCGCAGCATCGTCTCGCGTACGACGGCGTGGTCCTGCTCGGAAAACGCCCACTTCATGTACGGCTTGCGCCCGAGCAGGACCGTGTCGTACACCGTCATCTGCGGCGGCACGGCGGACTGCGCCACGAACGCCACCCGCCGCGCCAGCTCGCGGTGCGGCATGGTCAGCAGATCCTCGCCGCCCAGCGTCACGCGCCCGCGGTCGGCGCGCAGGATGCGGTCGATGCACTTGATCAGCGTGCTCTTGCCCGCGCCGTTGTTGCCCAGCACGGCGCAGAAGCGCCCCGCCGGCAGGTCGAAGGACACGTTCTGCAGGATCTCATCGCCGCCGCGATAGTGAAATGACAATTCCCTTACGCTCAGCATCATCTCTTGCGCCCCCTGAACAGCAGGTACAGAAACAGCGGTCCGCCGAGAAACGACGTGATCGCGCCGATGGGCAGCACCGCCGGGCTGACGATCGTGCGCGCGAAAAGATCGCCCAGCAGCAGAAGCGCCGCTCCCGCCAGCGCCGCGCCGGGAATCAGCCAGGCGTGGTTGCTGCCGACCGCCTGCCGCACCATGTGCGGCGCGATGAGGCCGATAAAGCTGATCAGGCCGATATAGGACACCACCGTCGAGGCGACGAAGCAGCACAGCACCATGTTCACCAGCGTCAGCCTCCGCACGTTCAGCCCCACGCTCGCCGCTGTCTCCGCGCCGCCGAGCAGCGCGTTGTAGTCCCAGCGGTGGACGAAGAAGTACGCCAGCGACAGCGCCGTCACCGCCGCCAGCACGCGCACGTCCGCCCAGTTCGTGCTGCCGAGGCTGCCGAACGTCCAGAACATCAGCGACTGCAGTTCGACGTCGTCGGCGAAGTACTGCAGCAGCGTCGTCGCGCCG
>CALVPU010000013.1 GCA_944353735.1 uncultured Eubacteriales bacterium
GCTGCGTCTGACCGATCCCAAGGACGCGCTGAACTGCGGCATCGACGTCGTCGCGCAGCCGCCGGGCAAGAAGCTGCAAATGCTGTCGCTGCTGTCGGGCGGCGAGCGCGCGTTGACCGCCATCGCCATACTGTTCGCAATTCTCGATCTGAAGCCGACGCCGTTCTGCATCCTCGACGAGATCGAGGCGGCGCTCGACGACGCGACCATCGACACTTACGCCGACTACCTCAAGGCATACTCGCGCGACACGCAGTTCATCGTCATCACCCATCGCAAGGGCACGATGGAGCGCTGCGATTCGCTCTACGGCGTCGTGATGGAGGAGAAGGGCGTTTCCAAGACCGTATCGGTCATGCTCAACGAGGCGAGCTGAATCGCGCAACGCGAAAGGAGAGGGTTCCTCATGGGACTGTTTGACAAGATCAAGGCGGGCATGCGGCGCACGCGCGAGGCGTTTTCCGGTCGCATGGACGAACTGGTGGAGAACTACAAGGAGCTCGACGACGAATTCTACGAGGACCTGACCGACATCCTCATCATGGCGGGCGTAGGCATGGCGACCTCGGAGTTGGCGGTCAACCGCCTGCGCGAAAAGTGCGCGCAAGAGAAGATCGGCGACCCGGCGAAGGCGCGGGAGGCGCTCAAGGAGATTCTCACCGACATCCTGCGCGCTGAGCCGATGACGCTCATCAGTCCGATGGTGCTGCTCGTCATCGGCGTCAACGGCGTGGGCAAGACGACCTCGATCGGCAAGCTTGCTTCCCGCCTGAAGGCGATGGGACGCCGCGTGGTTATCTGTGCCGGCGATACCTTCCGCGCCGCGGCGGCGGAACAGCTGACCGTCTGGGCGGAGCGCGCCGATGTGCCGATCGTCAAGCAACACGAGGGCGCGGATCCCGCGGCGGTCGTCTACGACGGCATTCAGGCGGCAAAGGCGCGCCACGCCGACGTGCTGATCGTCGACACGGCAGGCCGCCTGCACAACAAGTCGCATCTGATGGAAGAGCTGCGCAAGATCAGCCGCGTGGTCGAGCGCGAGTATTCCGAGGCGGCGCTGAGCGCACTGCTCGTCATCGACGCCACCACCGGTCAGAATGGCCTCGCGCAGGCAAAGGTGTTCGGCGAGGTCGCGAACCTCGACGGCATCATCCTCACCAAGCTCGACGGCACCGCGAAGGGCGGCATTGCCATCGCCATCCGCAACGAACTCGGCCTGCCCGTGCGCTACATCGGGTTGGGCGAAAAGCTCGACGACATGCAGCCGTTCGACGCCCGCGCCTTTGTCGATGCGCTCTTCGGTTGACGAAGCGCCGGCAGAAAGAAGAGGTTCGCGGATTGCCGCGCGATCTTTGCGGCATGCACAGCCGCGGAGACTTGAGACGGCCCGGATTGGCGCCGTTCGCGCAGAAAGGGAGAACGAGCATGGAATATCGCGTTGAGCGCGATTCGATGGGCGAGATGCACGTGCCCGCCGATCGCTATTGGGGCGCGCAGACCCAGCGCAGCTATCAAAACTTCAGAATCGGCGCCGAGCGCATGCCGCTGGAAATCGTGCACGCCTTCGGCATTCTCAAAAAGGCGGCGGCGATTGCCAACCATGCGCTCTGTCCCGAGCGCATGACGGACGAAAAGCTCGCCGCGATCGCGCAGGCATGCGATGAAGTCGCTTCCGGCGCGCTCGACGACCACTTTCCGCTGGTCGTCTGGCAGACGGGCAGCGGTACGCAGTCGAACATGAACGCCAATGAGGTCATCGCCAACCGCGGCAATGAGATCGCCTGCCGCCGGCTGCTGCATCCGAACGATGACGTAAACATGTCGCAGAGTTCCAACGACACCTTTCCCACGGCGATGCACATTGCCGCCGTGCTCGGCATTGAGGACCGGCTGATGCCGCAGATGCGCCGGCTGATCGAGACCTTCCGCCGGCTGGAAGCGGAGAATGCAGACGTCGTCAAGTCTGGTCGCACGCACCTGCAGGATGCCACGCCGATCCGCTTTTCGCAGGAGATTTCAGGATGGCGCGGCATGGTCGAGACGCCGCTGGAGATGCTCGAGGCTGCGTTGCCGGCGCTCAGGCGTCTGGCGCTGGGCGGAACGGCGGTCGGTACGGGACTGAACTGTCCGAAGGGATTTGCCGAGGCGGTGGCGCGAGCGGTCTCGGCGGAAACGGGCAAGGCGTTTGTCAGCGCGCCGAATAAGTTCCACGCGCTTACCGCCAAGGATGCGCTCGTCTTTGCGCACGGCGCGCTCAAGGCGCTGGCGGCAAACCTGATGAAGGTCGCGAACGATGTTCGCTGGCTGGCGTCCGGTCCGCGCTGCGGGCTGGGCGAGATCCGCATTCCCGAAAACGAGCCGGGCTCGTCGATCATGCCGGGCAAGGTCAATCCCACGCAGTGCGAGGCGCTGACGATGGTGGCGGTGCAGGTCATGGCGAACGACGTCGCCGTCGGCATGGCGGCGTCGCAGGGGAACTTCGAACTCAACGTGTTCATGCCGGTGTGCATCTACAACTTCCTGCAGTCGGTGCGGCTGCTCGCCGACGCCATCGCTTCGTTCAACGACCATTGCGCGTCCGGCATCGTCGCCAACCGTGAGAGAATGCATCAGAACCTGCACAATTCGCTGATGCTGGTCACGGCGCTCAATCCGTATATCGGTTATGACAACGCCGCGCGCACGGTCAAGAAGGCATACGCGGACAACATCTCGCTCAAGGAGGCATGTGTGGCGCTGGGTTACCTGACGCCCGAGGCGTTTGACGAGGTGTTCCATCCCGAACAGATGGCATGATTCTGCGTCGCTGGCGGCGTTACAGGGGGAAAGCGCTGGGCGCTTTCCCCCTCAGGATGTTGACAAAGTCAACAGACTGTCAGAGCGATGAGAAAGCCTGCAAGCCAAGGAAGCAAACTTGCATCCAAGGGAGCTTACATAGACGTAAGTGACCGCAGAAGGCAAGTGCAGCTGACGCGGGAAGCAAAAATCGCTTCTGATTTTCTGTATTCAGGGCGATTTTTGCGGTTGTGGGCTTTGTCAGCGCTCTGAGTGGGGAAGGCGCTGGACGCCTTCCCCTTGTCGGTTTCTGCCAGCGCCCCGCTCCCTTTGGAATTAACGTTTCTGGTGTATAATAAATAAGATATGATTGAAAGCAACGCAGAGGTACAGGGAGGAAATCATGACCAATCGCTATTCTGCCGCCGACATTCAGGTGCTGGAAGGGCTCGACGCCGTCCGCATGCGTCCGGGCATGTACATCGGCTCCACCGGCACGCGCGGCTTGCATCACCTGATCTGGGAGATCGTCGACAACGCCATCGATGAGGCCGCCAACGGTTACGCGAATGAGATCACCGTAACGCTCAAAAAGGACGGCTCCTGCGAGGTGACCGACAATGGACGCGGCGTTCCGGTGGACATCCACCCGCAGTTCGGCGTCTCTGCGGTCGAGGTGGTCTA
>CALVPU010000014.1 GCA_944353735.1 uncultured Eubacteriales bacterium
AGCGCGGGAAGCGCGAAGGGGAGCGGACCGTTGACCTGTGCGGTTTTCAAGGTGCGGAAGACGCCGCAGAGCGGGCGCAGCGAGGGCTGAGCGAAGAGGCCGGGCGAGCCGGAAGGCGAGCGGAGGCGGAGCAAGGCAGGAGCTGAGCGACAGAGCGCGAGTGAAGCCGAAAGGCGGGCGCGAAGCGCAAGGGCGAGGCAAGCGCGAGAGCGCAAGAGCAGCGTGACGCGCAGCAACGCCAGACAGGCGCGAAGCGGCAGAAAATCGAATACCATTTCCGGTGACTATCGCCTGAGGGATCCACCTGTTCCCATACCGAACACAGAAGTTAAGCCTCAGCACGCTGAAGGTACTTGGCTGGAAACGGCCCGGGAGACTAGGTCGTCGCCGGATTCAATTTCAGAGGACGTTCTCGCAACGTCCTCTCTTTTTGCGTTTTGGCATGGCGCTTCCAAACGTGTCCGACGGAATGGCTCAGAGGACGTCCCCGCAGCGCCTGGTCTTTTGCATTCATTCGTTCGTCAAATACTGGGAGCGGATGCCGCCACGGCATCCGCTCCCCAATTCCCGATGGTCTTCGCAAAGCTGCAATGGCAAACCGCCAAGCGTCGCCGGAATGGCTCAGAGAACGTCCCCGCAGCGCCCTTTCCCTTTGCATTCATTCGTTCGTCAAACACTGGGAGCGGATGCCGTGGTGACATCCGCTCCCCAATTCCCGATGGCTTTCGCAAAGTTGCAATGGCAAACCGCCAATTGCCCGCCGGAATGGTTTAGAGAACATCCCCGCAACGCCCGCTCCTTTTGCATTCGTCCGTTCGTTTTTCCTCGGAAATCGGCTGCTGGGGAAAGCACCTGCCTCGCAGCGACTTGATCGCCGCGCACTCCCCGACGATGACCTTGACGGGCGTGCACTTTCCGCCATTGCAATCGCTTTCAGAGACGCTGCAGGTCGCTATGCCCAGCCGCACATCCATTCGTGCCCGCAGGACAATCCTGTCTCCCGGCCTGGAGATGGGCTTTCTGACCTCGATCCTTCCGTCGGGCGCGACTGCGGTATGCATGAACAGGTTAATCGGACGGATGATTGGTCGGTTTTCGCCAAGACTGCGGTTGATGTTGTCGAAGCAGTTTGGGTGTTCGCTGCCGTTGCGATAGAAAAAGTCGTACATCTCTGGGCGGCAACAGGGATGGAGCAGGTCGTGCTCGCCGACGTCGTCCGCGAGAATCTCGAACATCGGTCGGTACAGGTTGGAATAGATCAGATCGCCGATCTGCAGCCGAAGCGATTCGTTGCAATCGATCGTGACGCCAGGTGAGACAAATTCGTCGGGATTTCCGGCGCGCTCGGCGAAGAAGTCGACGACCTGGGCGCCCTCAAGGTCGACCACGGCGATGGTTTGTCCCTCTTTGACGTCGATTGCCGCGCCGTGACGCGCGAGGATGAGGGTTTCGAACGGGATATCCTCCTCAAGTGGTTTTCGACATTTTCATGAAGGGCGGAGCCGTCATCCCTCCCGCTCCGGCAGACTGAACTTGGCGGCGTGTGCGGCTTGCCTTACGGCGCTTCGCGCTCCGGCAGCTTGAGCTTGGCGATGTGCTCGGCGAGCAGGCGCAGGTATTCGCGGGCGATGTCGCCCGGAACGTGCCCGCGCTTGGCGAGCGTGCCGACGCGCAGCGGCTCGGGCTGATCGGCAAACGGCAGCGCGACCAGCTCCGTGTTGCGGCGCTTGAAGTAGATGTCGAGGTTGAAGTTGGGCAGGTCGGCGCCGATGCTGAAGGCGTCCGTGCTGCGCAGGATGGACATCTTCGTGGCGCGGTCGCAGACGTGCACGTTCTTTTTCAGCGATTCAAAGAACACGCATTCCTCGGAATAGTAGCTCGGCGCACGGCGCTGGTCGTAGGTGACGAAGGGATAGGCGGCAAGGTCGGCGAGCGACACGCGCTCGCGCCCGGCGAGGGGATGGCGCTTGCGCAGAAAGGCGTAGACGTTCAGACGCGCCAGCTCGGTGAACAGCAGGTCGTGGTTGCTCAGCGCGCCGCGGATGAGCGCCAGCTGCTCGGGCAGGAACGCCGCCACGCCCAGCTCGCTGCGTCCGGCGCTGACGTCCTGAAGGATGGCGTGGGTTTCCGTCTCGCGAAAGGCGACGTCGTAGCCGCCGGCGGGCAGGCGCTCGAGCAGCTCGTCGAAGGCGCGCACCGCGAACGGCAGGTGCTGCGCGGAGACGGAGAAGTGCGCCGGCGCGCGGTCGCGCTCGCGATAGCGCGTCAGCAGCCCGTCGGCGCGCTCGATCAGCTCGCGGCAGTGGCGCACGCAGTCCTCGCCGTCCGCCGTCAGCATCACGCCGCGGTTTGTGCGCCGGAAGATGCGGATGCCCAGTTCCTCCTCGGTGTCGCGCACGGCGGCGGACAGCGCCGACTGCGACATGAACAGCGACTGCGCCGCCTGCGAAAACGAACGGCAGCGCGCCACCTCGACGATGTAGCGCAGATTTTGCAGCGTCATGCGGTTCCCTCCCCGCCTCCATTATAGCAGATCGCGCCGCGCCGGAAAAGGCCGCTATCGAAAAAAGCGATGGCAGGCGAACGAAAACGGGTTCGCCGCCGCGCTTGATTCCTTTCCAGAGGCGATGCTATACTCGAACCATCAGCACGACGGGAGGAATTGCAGATGAACGGCGAGAGCATGGAGGCGCTGTACCGGCAGGCAAGGGCGCGCTACGACCACCGCGCGGGCGAGGACGACGTGAGCGAGGCGCGGGCGATGTTTTGTCAGCTGGGCGATTACGCCGACGCGGCGCGCTACGTGGAGAGGTGCGACCTGCTGATGCGCTTTGCGCGCGGCAAGTCGGTCGAGTTTGGCAGAGGCATTCGCTGGCGCGTGGTCGACGAGCGCGGGCGCATGCGGCTGCTGCTCGCCGAGGGCGACGTCGCCCATCACGTCTACGACGACCAGCTGCGCGACACCTCGTGGAGCGAGTGCTCGCTGCGCAGGTGGCTCAACCGCGAGTTCCTGCAGGCGGCGTTTGCGCCCGAGGAGCGCGCGCACATCGTCTCCAGCGTGGTGCACAACCGCCGCAGCCCCAAGTTCTTCACCAACGGCGGCGCCAACACCGTGGACAAGGTGTTCATCCCCGACGTGGAGGAGATCGAGCGCTACCAGCCCGGCGAGGCCGACCGCGCCGGCGAGGGCTGGTGGTGGCTGCGCACGCCGGGATGCAACCTGTTCAGCGCCGCCAGCGTCTATCGCGACGGCTCCATCTACGACATCGGCATCAACGTCAACTATGCGCTCGGCGGCGTGCGCCCGATGCTGTGGGTGCTGCTCAGGGTGTGAAGCGACGGTTATTTTACAATGGCGGACCTTGACAGGCCCGCCCGCCTGTGCTAGAATAATTCCATTCCTTTTCCGGTGGCAATGGCTTGGAGGTTCCACCTGTTCCCATACCGAACACAGAAGTTAAGCTCCAACGCGCCAAAGGTACTTGGCTGGAAACGGCCCGGGAGACGAGGTCGCCGCCGGATTCCACGGGGGGCGTTCACAACAGTGGGCGTCTTCTTTTTTTGCGCGCTTTGCGCGAAACAGCGCCGCGGGGCGCGGCTGCGGGGCGCGCTTGCGCAAGGGATGCGGCTGCGCGCCGAGATGCATGCCGTGTTCTACGAGCGTGTTGCCGCGAGGTGTGCCGTGTTCTGCGGTTCTGCACCCGCGCGCCAAGATGAGCGCCGAAGTTTTGCGACCGCGCTGCCGCGAGGTGCGCCTGCGCGCTGCGGTTCTGCGAGCGTGTTGCCGAGCTGCGCGCCGTGTTCTGCGACCGTGCGCCGAGATGCACGCCGAAGTTTTGCGCCCGTGCCGCCGCGAGGTGCGCCGTGTTCTGCGGGGAAGGCGTCGCCCGCGGCGGCGCGCCGCGCGCGGCATGAGAAGGGCACATGGGAAAGCGCGCCGGAAGCCGGCTTCGAACGCGCCGGACCAAATCGTCCGAAAGTGCGATTACGGCGACCGGCTTGTGTGGAAACGGTCCGGTTGGACCGGATTTGCGCGCGCCTGGCGCAACAGAAATCGTCCGAAAAATCGTTTTCGGACGATCTGTGGTGGTGCCTACGGGACTTGAACCCGTACGTCGTCTGACAGCGGATTTTCCTGCCACTCCATGTCGCCATGGCCGCCCGGGGGCGTTGTGGTCTGGACTCTCTCTTCGCCATAGCCGAGGCCACAGGCGGGCGGTGTAGAGTCTCTACGCGTTTACGGTCCGCGCGGGACCGACTTAGTTCGGTGTCGTCCGCGGGGGAGTTCCACCGAGTTAGCCGCCATCCACCGGGCGGTTTCCCCTCCCGGCGCTCAAATTCTGTTTAAGTCCGCGGCGTCTGCCATTCCGCCAAGGCACCCTGGTTTATGAAATTATATCATAAAAGCGGCGGAAAATCAAGCGCGGCGGCGGCGCGCCCGGCTGCGCGGAGTGCCGCCGCCGCGGGGCGTCCGCCCGATTTCGCGCGCGCGAAAAGTTTTGTGTTTTTTATTGTAGAATTAGCTTTTCACATATTGCACACTTGCGCCGAGTAGGGTATACTAGTGAATGGTAGGGTAGACCAGATTTACAAGGAGGTAGTCCCGATGAAGAACATTGATCTGACCAAATACGGCATCACCGGCACGACCGAGGTCGTATATAATCCCTCTTTTGAGACGCTGTTTGAGGAAGAGACCAAGCCCGGCCTCGAAGGCTATGAGAAGGGCCAGGTCAGCGAACTGGGCGCCGTCAACGTCATGACGGGCATCTACACCGGCCGCTCCCCCAAGGACAAGTTCATCGTCATGGACGAGAACTCGAAGGACACCGTGTGGTGGACCTCCGACGGCTACAAGAACGACAACCATCCCGCTTCCAAGGAGACCTGGAAGGCCTGCAAGGACATCGCCATCAAGGAGCTGTCCAACAAGCGCCTGTTCGTCATGGACGCCTTCTGCGGCGCCAACAAGGACACCCGCATGGCGATCCGCTTCATCATGGAGGTCGCGTGGCAGGCGCACTTCGTGAAGAACATGTTCATCCGCCCCACCGAGGAGGAGCTGGAGGACTTTGAGCCGGACTTCGTCGTGTTCAACGCCTCCAAGGCGAAGGTCGAGAACTACAAGGAGCTGGGCCTCAACTCCGAGACCGCCGTCGTGTTCAACCTCACCGACCGCGAGCAGGTCATCCTCAACACCTGGTACGGCGGCGAGATGAAGAAGGGCATGTTCTCGATGATGAACTACTATCTCCCGCTCAAGGGCATCGCCTCGATGCACTGCTCGGCGAACACCGACATGAACGGCGAGAACACCGCCATCTTCTTCGGCCTCTCCGGTACCGGCAAGACCACCCTCTCCACCGACCCCAAGCGCCTGCTGATCGGCGACGACGAGCACGGCTGGGACGACAACGGCGTGTTCAACTTCGAGGGCGGCTGCTACGCCAAGGTCATCAACCTGGACAAGGAGTCCGAGCCGGACACCTACAACGCCATCAACCGCGACGCCCTGCTCGAGAACGTGACGCTGGATGAGAACGGCAAGCTCGACTTCGCCGACAAGAGCGTCACCGAGAACACCCGCGTGTCGTATCCGATCGACCACATCGAGAAGATCGTCCGCCCGGTGTCCGCCGCGCCCGCCGCGAAGAACGTCATCTTCCTCTCCGCGGATGCGTTCGGCGTGCTGCCGCCGGTCTCCATCCTGACCGCGGACCAGACCGAGTACTACTTCCTCTCCGGCTTCACCGCCAAGCTGGCGGGCACGGAGCGCGGCATCACCGAGCCGACCCCGACCTTCTCCGCCTGCTTCGGTCAGGCGTTCCTCGAGCTGCATCCGACGAAGTACGCCGAGGAGCTCGTCAAGCGCATGAAGGAGAGCGGCGCCAAGGCGTATCTGGTCAACACCGGCTGGAACGGCACCGGCAAGCGCATCTCCATCAAGGACACCCGCGGCATCATCGACGCCATCCTCGACGGCTCGATCAAGACCGCGCCGACCAAGACCATCCCGTACTTCAACTTCGAAGTGCCCACGGAGCTGCCGGGCGTCGATTCCAAGATCCTCGACCCGCGCGACACCTACGCCGACGCCTCCGAGTGGGACGCCAAGGCGAAGGACCTCGCCTCCCGCTTCCAGAAGAACTTCGTCAAGTACGAGAGCAACGAGCACGGCAAGCACCTGGTGCCCGCCGGCCCGCAGCTGTAAGGGCCACAGCGCTTTCCCGCGGGGACACGCCCCCGCGGGAAAGACCGGCGCCCCGACGCGATACGCTTCGCGCCGGGGCGCTTGTTTGTGCCGAGACCTCCGCCTTGCGCGTGGCTCGGATGAGCTCATGGCTGTGCCCGGAATCGCTGAAACCTTTTCCAACGACAGGCGGAGCGGCAAGGGAGAGCGCCGCAAGGAGCCAACGCTCTGTCTTGCGCGGCGTTGGGGAGAATGGACGACGGCTGCGCCCGGAGTCGTTCAAACCTTTTCCAACGACAGGCGGAGCGGCAAGGGGCGGAGGATTGCGCTGGTCCGATGCGTCGGTAGATCTTCGCCTCTGCGCTGGCAGGGAAAGGGGAAGCGCCGCGTACAATGGAGAACCGCGCCGTCTGCGGGGAAAACGCGCGGGAATAGGGGATCGCGCCGGAGCGGAGGCGGCTGGGGGAACGGGCGATGATGTACGGAGAAATGGGAAGTGCGTCGGAGCGTGCGCGGCTGGAAGAATGAGCGCTGGTTGGCGGAGGATTGCGCTGGTCCGATGCGTCGGTAGATCTTCGCCTCCGCGCTGGCGGGGAAAGGGGAAGCGCCGCGTACAATGGAGAACCGCGCCGTCTGCGGGGGAAAGCGCGCGGGAATAGGGGATCGCGCGACACCCGGAGCGGAGGCGGCTGGGGGAACGGGCGATGATGTACGGAGAAACGGGAAGTGCGTCGGAGCGTGCGCGGCTGGAAGAATGAGCGCTGGTTGGCGGAGGATTGCGCTGGTCCGATGCGTTGGTAGATCTTCGCCTCCGCGCTGGTAGGGAAAGGAGAAGCGCCGCGTACAATGGAGAACCGCGCCGTCTGCGGGGAAAACGCGCGGGAATAGGGGATCGCGCCGGAGCGGGGGCGGCGGGAAGCCACGCCGTCTGCGGGGCAAGGCGCTGCAAAAAACCGCACCGGTCCATGGAAAGCTGAAAGCGGCGGCGGTTTGCCCTGGCGATGGCAACACAAAGCCCCGGGCGGCGGGAAGCCGCTCGGGGTGAATTTGTCCGTTGGGACGCCGGCGCCGCCTTCCGGCGCTCGCCCCTCGTGTTCAGACTACTTCTTCGCTTCCTTCGCCCAGCTGTCCTTGAGGGGGACGGTGCGGTTGAACACCGGCAGTTCGGCGGTGGAGTCCCTGTCCTTGCAGAAATAGCCGGTGCGGAGGAACTGGAACACGCTGCCGACCGCGGCGTTCGCGGCGACAGGCTCGCAGTAGCCGCGGGCGACGGTCAGGCTGTTCGGGTTGAGGCGCGACATGAAGTCCTTGGCGGCGGGCGCGGCGGCGTCGGCTTCGCCCTCGGCGGCTTCCGCGGCGCTGGCGGACTCCTCTGCCGCCTCGATCGCCTGCGCGTCCTCGTCGGAGAGGATCGGCTCGTACAGGCGCAGCTCGCACGGCACGGCTTCGCCGGCGCTGAGCCAGTGCAGCGTGCCCTTGACCTTGCGGTTGGCGCCCTCGGTGCCGGAGCGGCTGTCGAGATCGACGGTGCAGCGCAGCTCGGCGATCGCGCCGGAATCGTCCTTCACCACCGAATCGCAGCGGATGATGTACGCGCCCTTGAGGCGGACCTCCTTGCCGGGGGCGAGGCGGAAGAACTTCTTGACCGGCTCCTCCATGAAGTCGTCGCGCTCGATGTACAGCTCGCGCCCGAAGGCGACCTTGCGGCTGCCCATCTCGGGGTGGTCGGGGTGGTTTTCGATCTCCAGCTCGTCGACCTTGCCCTCGGGCCAGTTGGTGAGCACGACCTTGACCGGATCGACGACCGCCATGGCGCGCGGCGCGGTGTCGCCCAGCGCCTCGCGCACGCAGTGGTCGAGCAGGTTGCCTTCGACGGTGGAATCGCTCTTGGCGACGCCGACGCGGCGCATGAAGTCGTGGATGGCGGCGGCGGGATAGCCGCGGCGGCGCATGGCGACCAGCGTGGGCATGCGCGGGTCGTCCCAGCCGGAGACGACGCCGTTTTCGACGAACGCGCGCAGGTAGCGCTTGGACATGACCGTGCGCTCGATGTTCAGCCGCGCGAACTCGATCTGCCGCGGCGGCTGGGCGGTGATGTTGGCGTTGGCGACGAACCAGTCGTACAGCGGGCGGTGGATCTCGTATTCCAGCGAGCACAGCGAGTGGGTGATGCCCTCGATGGCGTCCTGCAGCGGGTGCTGGAAGTCGTACATCGGGTAGATGCACCACTCGGTGCCGGTGCGGTGGTGCGGATGGCGGTTGATGCGGTACATCGCCGGGTCGCGCAGCAGCACGTTGGGGCTCGCCATGTCGATCTTGGCGCGCAGCACGCGGGAGCCGGCCTCAAACTCGCCGTTCTTCATGCGCTCGAACAGGTCGAGGTTTTCCTCCACGCTGCGGTCGCGGTAGGGGCTGTTGACGCCGGGCCGCGTCAGCGTGCCGCGGTTGGCGCGCATCTGCTCGGGGGTCTGGTCGTCGACGTACGCCAGCCCGCGGCGGATCATGTCCTGCGCGATCTCGTAGAGCCTGCCGAAGAAGTCCGAGGCGAAGTGCAGCTCGTCCCACTTGTAGCCGAGCCACTCGATGTCCGCCTGAATGCCCTCGACGAACGCCGCTTCCTCCTTGCTGGGGTTGGTGTCGTCGAAGCGGAGGTTGCACTTGCCGCCGTACTTCTGGGCGATGCCGAAGTCGATGCACAGCGCCTTGGCGTGACCGATGTGCAGATAGCCGTTCGGTTCCGGCGGAAAGCGCGTGCGGACGTGGTCGAACCTGCCGGAGGCGAGGTCCTCGTCGATGAACTCCTCGATAAAATTGGCTGCCTTGCGTTCCGTGGTCTCCATTTGAGCGACCTCCTCAGGGTAATTTGGCGGACGCGGCGCGCGCTGCGCCGCATGGAATATTCATATATTATAGCACGTTTTTGCGCGGATAGACAGCCTGAGCAGGTAAATTTCCGCGCCGCGGAGGGCGAAAGATCGCGGTATATGCCATAGACGGCGAAGCGGTGGGCGCGCGATGGTCACAGCGACAGACGGCGGCGAAGCGGCGGGTGTGCGCGATGGAGGGCGGCAGGTGGCGGCGGTCAACAGCGACAGACGGTGGCGAAGCGGCAGACATGCGCGATGGAGGGCGGCAAGTCGCGGCGAAGCGGCGGGTGTGCGCGATGGAGGGCGACAGGTGGCGGCGAAAAGACAGGCGCGCGATGGGGAGCGACAGACGGCAGCGAAGCGGCGGTCACAGCGACAGGTGGCGGCGAAGCGGCGGGTGTGCGATGGTCGCAGCGACAGACGGCGGCGAAGCGGCGGTCACAGCGAG
>CALVPU010000015.1 GCA_944353735.1 uncultured Eubacteriales bacterium
GGTCGTCGAAGGAAAGGCGTGACGGGAGGCTCGGCGAGATCCGCCGGACCTCCCGCTTGTTTCATGGAGCCGCCGGAAGGCGGGAAAGCCGCGGGATGCGCGCTTCGGCGCGGAATGCGTGCCTGTGCGGGGAATGGCTGTCGCCGGCAGCGTGCCTGCGCGGGGAAGGACGCGGGCAACGCGGTTGTGCGGGGAAGCGCAGGGTGCGGGATGCGTCCCTTCGCAGGGAATGGCTGCCGCCGAAGCGGTGCGGGCGGTCGTCGAAGGAAAGGCGTGACGGGAGGCTCGGCGAGATCCGCCGGACCTCCCGCTTGTTTCATGGAAGTCCCGGAAGACGGGAAAGCCGCGGGATGCGCGCTTCGGCGCGGAATGCGCGGCTGTGTGGGGAATGGCGGGGCGCGGTTATGCGGGAAACCGCAGGGCGCGGAATGCGCGCCTGTGCGGGGAATGCGCGGTTGTGTGGGGAATGGCTACCGCGGGATGCGCGGCTGTCTGAATGCGAAAGGGCGGCAATTCATCGCGTCCGGCATTGTCGGCGCGCGGCGGCGCCGGCTGTTCTGGCGCGGTCATTTTGGGCAAAAAGGGGGCGCCCCGGGCGATGGCTCGGGGCGCTCTTCGATGGGTTTGACGGAACGGGATTCGACGGGCATATTTTCAAGGGAATGGCGCGGCGACCGATGGGAGATGCCCGCCGCCGCGCGGCAGACCTCGCTTCAGTTCCTGTATCCATGCGCTTCGCGTTCCCCGCGCGGGACTTGCGTCCGCGGCGCGGGGATTTGGTGTGCCGGTCGCGGGCAATCGCGCCGCGGAGGAAGTGTGGACATCCGGCGGATGGCGCGCTGTCTAACGCGGGTTTTGCGCTTCGCGTTCCCGCGGGGGGTTGGCGCGCCGGTCGCGGGCAATCGCGCTGCGGAGGAAGCGCGGACATCCGGCAGATGGCGCGCCGTCCGACGCGGGTTTTGCGCTTCGCGTGTCCCGCGCGGGCTCTGCGTGTTCCGCGTGCGGGATTGCGCCGCTGACAACCATGCCCCACGACACGTTTCCAAGCGCATGCCATTTGCATGTCCCCGCGCGGGACTTGCGTCCGCGGCGCGGGGATTTCCCTGCAGGGGAAGATTACTTCTTGTAGAAGGGACCGTAGTTGGCGCAGGCGCGGTAGTCGGCGCCCTCCTTGTCCATGCCGAAGGCGTTCCAGCAGGCGGGGCGGAAGATCTTCTCGGCGGGCACGTTGTGCATGGCGACCGGGATGCGCAGCATCGAGCACATCGTGATCAGGTCGGCGCCGATGTGACCATAGCTGATCGCGCCGTGGTTGGCGCCCCAGTTGTTCATCACGTCGTAGGCGGTCTTGAACGGGCCCTCCTTGCCGTCGCAGCGCGGCGCGAACCACGTGCAGGGCCAGGTGTAGTCGGTGCGCTTCCAGAGCTTGTCGGTGACCTCGTCGGGCAGGTGCACGGTCCAGCCTTCGGCGATCTGCAGCATCGGGCCGAGGCCGTCGACGAGGTTCAGGCGGATCATCGTCACCGGCATCTCGCAGTCGGTCACGAAGCGCGAGGAATAGCCGCCGCCGCGGAAGTAGCCGAGGTCGGCGTAGTTCCAGGTGGTGTGCGCCATGATCGCCTCCTGGTCGGCGCCGGTGACCTCATACCACGGCTTCATCAGGCGTTCGCCGTTCGCGCCGCGCGCCTGTCCGTTGGCATCGAGGCAGCAGGCGCCGGAGTTGATCAGGTGGATGAAGCCGCCCGCCTGCTTGGCGACGCCCTCGAGCTCGTAGCCCGTGGCGCGCTTGACTGCCTCGGGGCTCCAGTAGGTGCGCACGGCGGCGAACATCTGCGCGCGGTTGGTCAGCAGCTTCATGAACATCATGCCCAGGCCGTTGAGCACGTCGTTCTCGGTGGCGAGGATGTACGGCTCGCGCGCGCCGTTGTGGTCGAAGCTGGTGTTGAGCATCGCCTCGGGGAAGTCGCAGTTGGGATAGAAGTCGGTCCACTGGCGCTGGCCCTGGAAGCCGGCGGCGAGGGCGTTGTGACCGACCATTTCTTCCTCGCGTCCCTGAGGCAGGTTGGGGTTGCCGTTCATCAGGTCCTTGATGATGAGGTACATCTTCAGCGTGAATTCCCAGTCCGCGTCCTTGCGCGCGCGGTCCTTCTGCAGTTCCGGCGGGTTCTTGTCGAAGCCCTCGACGACGTGGTCCTTGGCCCACGCCTTGAGCTTTTCCAGCTCGGCGGCGTCGTAGATGCCCTCGGTCATGCGGCGGATGATCTCGACCTCGTCGACGGACTCGACGCGCATGCCGAGGTACTCCTCGATGAACTTGGAGTCGATGATCGAGCCGCCGATGCCCATGCAGATCGAGCCGATCTGCAGGTACGACTTGCCGCGCATCGTCGCCACCGCGACCGCCGCGCGCCCGAAGCGCAGCAGCTTTTCTTCGACGTCGGCGGGGATGGAGGCGTCGTCGGCGTCCTGCACGTCGTGACCGTAGATGCCGAACGCCGGCAGGCCCTTCTGCGCGTGCGTCGCCAGCACGCTGGCGAGGTAGACCGCGCCGGGGCGCTCGGTGCCGTTGAAGCCCCACACGCCCTTGATGGTGTTGCGGTCCATGTCCATCGTCTCCGAGCCGTAGCACCAGCAGGGCGTGACCGTCAGCGTGATCGCCACGCCCGCATGGCGGAACTTCTCCTCGCACGCGGCGGACTCCGCCACGCGGCCGATCGTCGTGTCGGCGATGACCACCTGCACCGGCTCGCCGTTGGAATAGCGCAGGTTCTCGCGAAACAGCTTTGCCGCCGCCTTCGCCATGTTCATCGTCTGATCCTCGAGGCTCTCGCGCACCTTCAGCGCGCCGCGCCGGCCGTCGATGACCGGGCGGATGCCGATTACGGGATAGGAGCCAATCAGTCTGCTTTCAGCCATGTTGCTCATCCTCCTTGCCCTGCTGTGCAGGGTTTTTATTTTAATAACAATATAACATTGATTCCGCCGCTTGTATTGTGGTATAATGGCAAAAAATAAAACAATCGTATCATCCTGAGGAGGGCTGAGGCTTTGCATTATCTGGCGTACAACGAGCCGATCCTGCACCGCACGGGCGACCTGCCCCTGGCGTATTACCACGTGGACGAGCAGCATCCGCGCTACCACATGCGCATGCACTGGCACCGCGAGACGGAGCTGTTGTGGATGCGCTGCGGAACGATGCGGCTTTACGTCGACGAGGGGACGCTGGAGCTGTGCGCGGGAGACCTCGTGCTGATCGGCGAAGGCGCGCTGCACGGCGCGGACGAGGTGTCCGGCGCGGTTTACGAGTGCGTGGTGCTGGACCCATACGCGCTGCTGATGCACGTGGAGCCGTGCGCGGCGGTGCTGAAGGAAATGATCGGGCGCACGTTCTTTTGGGAGAATCGTGCCCTGCGCTTGGACAGCGAGCTGAGCGCGGCGCTGGCGCGGCTTTACGACGCGGTGCGCGGCGGCGTGGCGTGCGGCGGGCTCTGCGCGGTCGGCGCGCTGTACGAGGTATTCGGCGCGATGGCGGAGCGCCGCGGTCACGAGGTGCCCACGGGCGCGGGGCGCGCCGGCGTGAAGGCGGAGCAGCTGAAGCCGGCCTTGGAGTACATCGAGCGCAACTACGGCGCGCACATCTCACTGGAGACGCTGGCGCGCAGCACGGGCCTTTCGCCGAAGTACTTCTGCCGCTGTTTCCGCGCCATCGTGCACCGCTCGCCGATCGACTATCTCAACCACTACCGCATCGAGTGCGCCAGCTATCTGCTCGCCACTTCCGACATGACGGTCGCCGAGGTCGCGCAGCGCTGCGGCTTCAACGATTCGAGCTTTTTCATCAAGCAGTTCCGGCGCTACAAACACACGACGCCGCGCCGCTACCGCTCAGGGGGCTCTGCCCCCTGAGAACCCCCGCCAAAGGGTCATGAGACCCTTTGGAATCCCGCGGCTGCGGCGCGTTTGCGCCGCGTTGGGGGGAGGGAGCGTTCGTTTCGTCCCGGGGTGAATCCCGCCGGGAGGCGGCGGGATTCACTGCTTTGGTTGGGGGCGTTCGGGGGAGCTGTCCTCTGAGCCCCGCCAAAGGGTCATGAGACCCTTTGGAATCCCGCTGCTGCGGCGCATTTGCGCCGCGTTGGGGGAGGGAGCATTCGTTTCGCTCCGGGGTGAATCCCGCCGGGAGGCGGCGGGATTCTCTGCTTTGGTTGGGGGTGTTCGGGGGAGCTGTCCTCTGAGCCCCGCCAAAGGGTCATGAGACCCTTTGGAATCCCGCTGCTGCGGCGCGTTTGCGCCGCGTTGGGGGAAGGGGGCATTCGTTTTGCCCCGGGGTGAATCCCGCCGGGAGGCGGCGGGATTCACTGGGTGGGGATGTGTGCTTTTTGGGGATGGTGGAGAGGCGTCTGGGAGCTTGGGGAACCTTCCGGGCGATATTGGGTTTGCGGCTTTTTGGTGGAGTTGGAAAATGCCGCATGTTTCTTAACCGTGGCATGGTACAATAGACCAATGACCGAACGGGGGCAATGTATTTGAAGCGAAAAAAGATTTTGCAGAGCACGATGCTGGTGACGCTGGTCATCATCCTGAGCAAGGCGCTGGGCTTTGGGCGCGACATGGTGACGACGGCGTACTTTGGGCGTTCCGCGGCGAACGACGCCTATGTCTCGGCGTACAGCCTGTTTTACCTGCCGGTGCTGCTGTTCAACTCGTGCATTTCGGCGACGCTGATTCCGCTGTACACGGAGGAGCGCGAGCAGCGCAGTCTGGCGCACTCGAACCACTTTGCGAGCAACGCCATCAACCTCTTTGCGCTGGCGGCGCTGGTGGTGTCGGCGCTGATGCTGGTGCTGGCGGAGCCGCTGGTGCGGCTGGTGTACAACGGCTTCGACGAGGAGGGCGTGCGCCTGACGGCGCAGCTGACGCGCATCATGGTGCTGGCGCTGGTGTTCAACGTCACGTCGATTTCGGTGTCGAGCCTGCTCAACGCCATGGAGAAGTACATCGCGGCGCAGTTGACGGGATTTCCGCTCAGCGTGTGCGTGATCGGCGCGGCGGTGTTCTTTTCCGGGCGCTATGGCGTGGCGGCGCTGGCGTGGGGCGTGTTCGCGGCGAACGTGCTGCAGCCGGCGGTGCTGGTGCCGTTGCTGCGCCGGTCGTTCCGCTATTATCCGGTGGCGCACTCCCCGCTCGTGCGCTTCCACCGCCTGATGGTGCTGGCGCTGCCGGCGCTGCTGTCGATGGGCGTCAGCGAGCTCAACCACATGATCGACAACATGCTGGCGTCGGGATTGCCGGAGGGCACGCTGACGTCGCTGACCTCGTCGTACCGGCTGGTGACGTTTTTGCAGGGCGTGCTGGTGGTGCCGCTGACGACGATCATGTTCTCGAAGATGAGCCGCCGCGTGGCGGAGAACGACCTGCGCGGCGCGCTGCGCATGACGCGGCGTGGGCTGCTGATGCTGGCGATGGTGGTGCTGCCGATCGTGGCGATCGGCGCGGTGCTCAGCGAGGACGTGATCAAGTTCGCCTACATGCGCGGCGCCTTTACGCTCGAGGACGTCTGGGCGACGTCGGGCGTGCTGGCGTGCTACGTGGTGGGCGTGCCGGCGTTCGGCCTGCGCGACTATTTAAGCCGCATGTTCCACGCCGTCAAGGACACGAAGAAGCCGTTTTACGTCTCCTGCGTGGTCGTGGCGCTGAACGTGGTCCTCAACCTCATCCTGCGCGAGCTGATGGGTGCGAGCGGCCTGGCGCTGGCGACGTCGATCTCCAGCTACATCGGCGTGGCGATCATGTTCGCGCTGCTGCGCGGCAAGTTCGGGCGCTTCGGCACGCGGCGCTCGCTGGGCGAGATGGGCAAGATTTTCGCCGCCACCGCCGTGTGCGCGCTGGTCTGCTGGGGCATGGACGCCTGGCTGCCGGAGGCGGTGGGCACCCTGCGGGTGACGCTGCGGCTGGCGGCGTGCACGCTGGTGTCGGGCACGGCGTATCTGGCGTGCGGGCTGGCGCTGCGCGTGCGCGCGCTGCGGCAGGTGTTCGGCCTGAAGTGAAGCTGCAAACGACGCGATGGAGGGAGAAGCCATGCAGGACGACGGGCGCCTGATGACCACGGGGTTCCGGCAGGAGGACGACGACGCGGAGCAGTCGCTTCGCCCGCGCAGCCTGACGGAGTATTTTGGACAGGACAAGCTCAAGAAGAGCCTGAGCGTATACATGCAGGCGGCGCGCGAGCGCCGCGAGCCGCTGGACCACATCCTGCTCTACGGCCCGCCCGGGCTGGGCAAGACGACGCTGGCGGGCATCATCGCCGCCGAAATGGGGCACAACATCCGCGTCACCAGCGGCCCGGCGATCGAGCGCGCCGGCGATCTGGCGTCGATTCTGACGAACCTCAACGCCGGCGACGTGCTCTTCATCGACGAGATCCACCGCCTCAGCCACGCCGTGGAGGAGGTGCTCTATCCGGCGATGGAGGACTTCGCGCTCGACATCATGATCGGCAAGGGGCCGTCGGCGCGCTCCATCCGGCTGGACCTGCCGAAGTTCACGCTGATCGGCGCGACCACGCGCGCGGGCATGCTGACCTCGCCGCTGCGCGACCGCTTCGGCATCAGCTTCCGGCTGGAGCTGTACACGCCGGAGCAGCTGGCGGTGATCGTGCGCCGCTCGGCGAAGATTCTCAAGATCGAGTGCGACGCCGACGGCGCGCTGGAGATCGCCAGCCGCTCGCGCGGCACGCCGCGCATCGCCAACCGCCTGATCCGCCGCGTGCGCGATTTCGCGCAGGTCAATGGCGACGGGCGCATCACGCTCGAGGCGGCGCGCGA
>CALVPU010000016.1 GCA_944353735.1 uncultured Eubacteriales bacterium
CGACAATTGAACAAGCCTTATCCAGAGTGGTTGAGGGACGGGCCCGATGAAACCCGGCAACCGGCCGATTGCGGCAAGGTGCCAATTCCCGCGGCGGAGACGCCGGAAGATGAGGCGAGCAGGATTGCTTCCACTCGCCGGACAGGCGGGTTTTTTTGTCGCCATCTTTACGACGGGAGGAAACAAAATGAGACACTTCTTCACCTCTGAATCCGTGACCGAAGGTCATCCGGACAAGCTCTGCGACCAGATCTCCGACGCCATCCTCGACGCCATCCTCGAAAAGGATCCCGAAGCGCACGTCGCCTGCGAGTGCGCCGCCACCACCGGCATGGTGCTGGTGATGGGCGAAATCACCACCTCGGCGTACGTGCCGATCGACCAGATCGCGCGCAGCAAGATCGTCGAAATCGGTTACGACCGCGCCAAGTACGGCTTCGACGGTCATTCCTGCGCCGTGCTGGTCAGCCTGGACGAGCAGTCGCCGGACATCGCCCGCGGCGTCAACCGCGAAACCGACATGGAGCAGGGCGCCGGCGACCAGGGCATGATGTTCGGCTACGCCTGCGACGAAACGCCGGAATACATGCCGCTGGCGATCTCGCTGGCACACAGGCTTTCGCGGCGCCTCGCCGCGGTGCGCAAGGACGGCACGCTGCCCTACCTGCGCCCGGACGGCAAATCGCAGGTGACCGTCGAGTACGACGACGACCGCCCGGTGCGCATCGACACCGTGGTCGTCTCCACCCAGCACGCGCCCGACGTCGAGCAGGACAAGATCTACGCCGACATCCTCGATCACGTCGTGCGCCCCGTGCTGCCCGCGAACCTCGTGGACGAGGACACCAAGTACTTCGTCAACCCCACCGGTCGCTTCGTCATCGGCGGCCCGCAGGGCGATTCCGGCCTGACCGGTCGCAAGATCATCGTCGACACCTACGGCGGCTACGCCCGCCACGGCGGCGGCGCTTTCTCCGGCAAGGACCCGAGCAAGGTCGACCGCAGCGCCGCCTACGCGCTGCGCCACGTGGCGAAAAACCTCGTCGCCGCCGGGCTGGCGCGGCGCTGCGAGGTCGGCGCGGCCTACGCCATTGGCGTGGCGAAGCCGGTCTCCATCTACGTCGACAGCTTCGGCACCGGCGCGCTGCCGGACGACCGCCTCGCAGAGCTGGTCGGGCAGTGCTTCGACCTGCGCCCCGCGGCGATCATCCGCGACCTCGACCTCAAGCGCCCGATCTACGCCCAGACCGCCGCCTACGGTCACTTCGGTCGCACCGACATCGACCTGCCGTGGGAACAGCTCGATCGCGTCGAAGCTCTGCGCGAAGCCGCGAGCCAGCGCTGATTGCATGGCGCGCCCGCACAACGCCAAATCCCCCTTCTGCAATCTGCGGAAGGGGGATTTGAATTCTCATGCCGGGTTTTCCCGACCGCCGCGGTCAGTTCTCCGCCTGCGGCAGGTCGACCTTGATCTTCAGCGTCTCGAGCTGGTCGGGGCGGACGTCGGCGGGCGTCTCCATCATCAGGCAGTTCGCGCCCGTCGCCTTGGGGAAGGCGACGACGTCGCGCAGGCTGTCGCTGTCGGTCAGCAGCATGGCGAGGCGGTCGACGCCGAACGCCAGACCACCGTGCGGCGGCGCGCCGAAGCGGAAGGCGTCGAGCAGGAAGCCGAAGCGGTGCCGCGCCTCCTCGGGATCGAGGCCGATCATCTCGAACATCTGCGCCTGCATGTCGGCGCGGTGGATGCGGATGGAGCCGCTGGCGAGCTCGATGCCGTTCATGACCAGATCATACGCGCGCGAGCGGACCTTCTCCTTGTCGGCGTCGAGGTAATGGTTGTCCTCGGCGTACCAGTTGGTGAAGGGATGGTGGGCGGCGACGTAGCGACCCTCTTCCTCGCTGTACTCGAACAGCGGGAATTCCGTCACCCAGAACAGGTTGTAGAGGCTGTGGTCGATCAGGCCGTGGCGGCGGGCGATCTCGCAGCGCAGCGCGCCCAGCGCCTGCCACGCGACGCTGCGCTTGTCGGCGGCGAAGAACACGATGTCGCCCGGCTCGGCGTCCATCGCCGCGCGAACGGTCTCGATCAATTCCGGCGTCAGGAACTTGTTAAACGAGCTCTTGACGGCGCCGTCGGCGGTGAAGGTCATGTAAGGCAGGCCCTTGGCGCGGTAGGTCTTGACGTACTCGGCGAAGGAGTCGATCTCCTTGCGCGTCATGCCCGCCAGACCCTTGGCGTTGATCGCCTCCACGCGACCGCCCGCCTCGACGGCGGAATCGAACACTGGGAAGCCCGTCTTGCCGAGGCGCCCGGTCAGGTTGACCAGCTTCATCGCAAAGCGCGTGTCAGGCTTGTCGGAGCCGTAGTTTTCCATCGCGTCGATCCACGTCATGCGCGGCAGCGGCAGCGGCAGTTCGATACCCTTGACCTCGCGGAAGATGCGCGCGAACACGCGCTCGACCACGGCGTAGACGTCCTCCTCATCGATGAACGACATCTCGATGTCGCACTGCGTGAACTCCGGCTGGCGGTCGGCGCGGTTGTCCTCGTCGCGGAAGCAGCGGGCGATCTGATAGTAGCGGTCGAATCCCGCGAGCATCAAAAGCTGCTTGTAGATCTGCGGACTCTGCGGCAGGGCGTAAAAGGCGCCGGGATGCAGGCGGCTGGGCACGAGGAAGTCGCGCGCGCCCTCGGGCGTGGACTTGGACAGGATCGGCGTCTCGACCTCGGTGAAGCCCTCCTGCTCCAGCTCGCTGCGGATGCAGCTGACCAGCTTGGCGCGCAGGCGCAGCTTGCGCTGCATGCTCGGGCGGCGCAGGTCGAGATAGCGGTACTTGAGGCGCACCAGCTCGTTTTCATCCGCCTTGTCGTCGATGTAGATCGGCGGCGTGTCGGATTTGTTGAGCAGCTCCGCCTCGCGCACGACGACCTCAATCGCGCCGGTGGCAAGCTCGCGGTTGACGGCGGAGGCATCGCGCAGGCGCACCTCGCCGACCACGGTCACGACGTACTCCGCGCGCAGCGAGCGCGCCAGCTCGAACGTCTCCGGCGCGCAGTCGGCGCTGTCGAACACCAGCTGCACCAGCCCTTCGCGGTCGCGCAGCCAGACGAACACCAGTCCGCCCAGATCGCGCGTGCGCTGCACCCAGCCGGAAAGGTGCACGGTCTGCCCCGCCATGGACTCGTTGAGCAGCCCGCAGTAGTGGTCCCGCTTATAGGAAAGCATATCCATTCCTCCATCCTGTTTGGTCGTTGTCAGTCGCGCGCCGCCAGTCTGGCGACGATCTCCCCGCGCGCAACCTCGGTCTCCTCGCTGTTTTGCATGTCGCGCAGCTTGACCACGCCCTTCGCCAGCTCGTCGCCGGCGAGCACGATCACGCGGCGCACGCCGAGCTTGTTGGCGTACTTGAACTGCGCCTTCATGCTGCGGGCGGCGTGGTCGAGGTCCGCCTTCAGGCCCGCTGCGCGCAGTTCGCGCACCAGGCGCACGCCCTCCATGCGCGCCTCGTCGCCCATCGTGACCACGAACACGTCGTACATCTCCGGCGTTTTGGGCGCCGCGCCGCACAGGTCCTGCGCCATGAGGACGCGCTCGACGCCCATGCCGAAGCCGATGCCCGGCGTCGCCGGTCCGCCCAGCTCCTCGACCAGCCCGTCGTAGCGACCGCCGCCGCAGACGGTCAGCTCGCCGCCGGGCGCGTCGATGACGTACTCGAACACGGTGCGCGTGTAGTAGTCCAGTCCGCGGACGATGCGCGGGTCGATGGCGTAGGCGATGCCCATGGCGTCCAGATAGGCGCGCAGCTTCTCAAAGTGCGCGGCGCACTCCGGACAGAGGTTGTCGAGCATCGAGGGCGCGTCGGCGAGCTTTTCCGCATCCTCCTTGCAGTCGAGTATGCGCAGCGGATTGCGGCTGAAGCGCTCCTGACAGGTCTTGCACAGTCCACCAAGCTTCGGCTCGAGGTAGGCGCGCAGCTTGTCCAGATACGCCTTGCGGCAGGTCGGACAGCCGATGGAATTGATCTTCAGCCGCGCGCCCGCGATGCCGAAGGCGTCGAGCAGCTGCCGCGCGATGTCGATGATCTCCGCGTCGACGCTCGGGTCCTTCGCGCCGAACACCTCCACGCCGTTTTGGTGGAACTGGCGCAGCCGTCCGGACTGCGGCTTCTCGTAGCGGAAGCAGGGACAGGAGACGTAGTACAGCTTCGCCGGCAGCGCGTCGGCGTACATGTGCGACTCGATCAGCGCGCGCACGACGCCCGCCGTGCCCTCCGGCTTGAGCGTGATGGAGCGGTTGCCCTTGTCGCAAAACGTGTACATCTCCTTCTGGACGACGTCCGTCGCGTCGCCCACGCCGCGCTGGAACAGCTCCGTGTGCTCGAACATCGGCGTGCGGATCTCGCGATAGCCTGCCAGCGCGCAGATCCGGCGCATGTTCGCCTCGACCGACTGCCAGCGGTGCGCGTCCTTCGGCAGCATGTCCTGCGTGCCCTTTGGCGCCTGCGTCAGCATGACAAAAACCCCTTTCGGTTCAAATTCACGGCGCCGCCGCGTATAAAAAAGCCTCCGTCCCCACAGCGTAGGGGCGAAGGTCTCGCGGTGCCACCCTATTTGGGCAAAGCGCCCATCTCTCCGGCGCGGTAACGCGCGCCACGCGCCGCTTGCGCGGATGCTCCGAGGTGTCCTTCGCGCGCGCTCCGAACGCGGATGCTTCCAGCCATGGCACCCTTCTCTGGGGCGCGGACAGCGCGGCTACTCGCCTCATCGACGCATAAGCATCTGATGATGCCACGATTATACGGCGCGCGGCGCAAAAAGTCAAGCGGCGGCGCAAAACTTAACGGCGCGCGGGGCCGCAGCGGAAATTGGTTGCATTTGCGACGATCTTCATGCACAAATCGCCCGGCGGCGCTTGACAACTCCCCCGCCGGCTTGCTACAATGAGACGATGTAGCGCCCGGACAGCGGGCGCTCGAGGAGGGCGATTCCATGTACATCGTGGTCGGGCTGGGAAATCCCGGCAGGAAGTACGCGCACACGCGCCACAACGTCGGCTTCGACGTGGTCGAAGTCCTGTCGCAGAAATACGATATTCCCCTGCACAAGCTGCGCTGCAAGGCGGCGGTCGGCGAGGGAACGATCGGCGGGCAGCGCGTGGCGCTGGCGCAGCCGCAGACGTTCATGAACCTCTCCGGCGAAAGCGTGGTGCAGCTGCTGAACTGGTACAAGGCGGAGCCGGACCACCTGATCGTCGTCTACGACGACATCGACCTGCCGGAGGGCAAGCTGCGCTTCCGCCCGAACGGCAGCGCCGGCACGCACAACGGCATGCGCAACATCATCTACCTCACGGGGCGCGACGACTTCCCGCGCGTGCGCGTGGGCATCGGGCGGCCCGAGCCTGGCTGGGACCTCAAGGACTGGGTGCTGTCCGAATACCGCACGCCGGAGCTGCGCAAGGTGATGTTCGACGCCTACCTGAACGCCGCCGGAGCCGTGGCGGCGCTGATCGAGGGCGGCGCAGACGCCGCCCGGCAGTTTGTCGCCAAGTGCAATTCTTGAACGCCCCGACGCGGGGACTGGAGGAGATATGCGCGAACTCGCAAAGCGTTATCGCTGTCTGTTTGACCCCCTGGACGAGCTCGAGTCCTTCCGAGCGCTGGCGGATGCCCTGAAGACGCCGGGCGTCTATTCCGCCTACGGGCCCGACGACGCCCAGCGCGCCCACCTGATCGCCGGCGTGATGCGCAAACTGGTGCGCCCGGCGCTGGTCGTCGTGCCCAACGAGATGGCGGCGCTGCGCATGACGGAGGACCTCGGGCTCCTGCTCGACGGTCGCGCGCGCAACCTGCCGGCGCGGGACATCTCTTTTCTCAAGACGGCGGCGTCCAGCCGCGACCTCGCCATGCGGCGCATCGAGGCGCTGGGCGACTGCGCCACGGGCAAGGCGGTGGCGCTGGTCGTCTCCGCCGACGCGATGATGAACCGCCTGATGCCGGCGGCGCGCTTCCGCGAGCACATCATCGGCCTCGACGAGGGCGCGCGCATGGAGCCGGCGGAACTGATGCAGCGCCTGACCGCGGCGGGCTACGAGCGCGTGCAGCTGGTCGAGAGCCGCGGTCAGTGCGCGCTGCGCGGCGGCATACTCGACGTCTATCCCGTCGGCGAAGCAAACGCGCTGCGCGTGGAATTCTTCGACGACGAGATCGACTCCATCCGCAGCTTCGACGTCATGACCCAGCGCTCGATCTCCCGCCGCCCGTCCGCGCAGCTGTACCCGGCATCCGAGACGCTGCTCGACGGCGGCGAGGCGCTGCAGGCGGCGCAGATGCTCAACAAGCTGCTCAAGACGGCGCAGACGGGCAAGGACGGCAACCGCCAGAAGAAGATCGAAGCGGAATTCAACCTGATTCCCTTTGACGACTTCCTCAAGCTCGCCGCCGGCGAGGGAGAGCAGATGTCGCCCGGCGCGGCGCGCAGCGGTCTGGCGCGCAACTTCGCTTCCGCAGTGGACGCATTGGAGACGGGGCGCAGCTTCGACGGCGAGGACTCGCTGATCCCCGTGCTCATGAACTACTCCGACCTTCCGGTCGACTATATGGACGACCCCATCGTCGTGCTCGACCAGCCCGAGCGGCTGCGCGAGCGCTGCGAGAACCGCTACATGGAGTTCGGCGAGCAGTTCGCCGCGGCGCTAGAGCGCGGCGAGGCGCTGCCGGCGCAGGCGGAGCTCTTGTGGAAATACGAGGCGGTGCTGGCGCGGCTCGACGGTCGCAGCACGCTCATCGCCAATCCGTTTCTGCGCACCGAACGCGACTTCAAGCCGCAGGGCATCTTCCCATTCGAGTGCCGCAACGCCACTGGCTATCAGTCCAACATCCGCGAGCTGGCGCGCGATCTGGGCGAATGGAAAAAGGGCGGCTGGCGCGTGGCGCTGCTCGCCGGCGGCACGGCGCGCGGCGAGCGCCTGGAAAAGGCGCTCGAAGGGCAGGAATGCTCCGCGAAGTTCACCGAGGACGTCCCCGACCGCCTCGATCCCGGCGCGCCGGTGATCTTCCCGATGACGCTCAATCGCGGCTTCCTCTACCCGCAGATCCGCTTCGCGATCCTCTCGGAATCGGACATCTACGGCGTCAACCGCCAGAAGAGCCGCGCGCGGGCGCGCTCGGGCGAGAAGATCGCCGCCTTCACCGACCTGCGCGTGGGCGACTACGTCGTGCACGAAAACCACGGCATCGGTCAGTACATGGGCACGGTGCGCCTCGCCAGCGACGGCACCTACCGCGATTTTCTCCACATCCGCTATCAGGGCACCGACAAGCTCTACGTGCCCACCGACCAGCTCGACCGCGTGCAGAAGTACATCGGTTCCGAGGGCGAAGCGCCGAAGCTCAACCGCCTCTCCGGCGGCGAGTGGCAGCGCCAGAAGGCGAAGGTCAAGCAGTCCATCCGCGAGATCGCCGGCGACCTGCTCAAGCTTTACGCCCAGCGCGAGACGGTTCCCGGCCACGCCTTCGACCCCGACACGCCGTGGCAGCGCGAGTTTGAGGACAGCTTCCCCTACGAGGAGACGCCCGACCAGCTCGCCGCCATCGCCGACATCAAGCGCGACATGGAATCGCCGAAGGTCATGGACCGGCTGCTGTGCGGCGACGTCGGCTACGGCAAGACCGAGGTGGCGCTGCGCGCCATCTTCAAGGCGGTGATGGGCGGCAAACAGGCGGCAATGCTGGCGCCGACGACCATCCTCACCCAGCAGCACTACGCCACGATGCTCAACCGCTTCGCCGGCTTCCCGGTCCACGTCGAGACGATCAGCCGCTTCAAGACCGCCGCCGAGCAGAAGGACATTCTGCGCCGCCTGCGCGAGGGCGACATCGACGTCATCGTCGGCACGCACCGGCTGCTCGCCAAGGACGTGGCGTTCAAAAACCTCGGCCTGCTGGTCGTCGACGAGGAGCAACGCTTCGGCGTGGCGCACAAGGAGGCCATCAAGAAGCTCAAGCAGTCCGTCGACGTGCTGACGTTGACGGCGACGCCCATCCCGCGCACGCTGCACATGTCCATGGTCGGCATCCGCGACATGAGCCTGCTGCAGTCGCCGCCGGAGGAGCGCTATCCAGTGCAGACCTACGTGGTGGAGTATTCCGACGGGCTGGTGCGCGACGCCATACTGCGCGAGCTGGCGCGCGGCGGACAGGTCTACGTGCTGTACAACCGCGTGCAGACGATCGACGTGATGTACGCGCGCCTCAAGAAGCTCGTGCCCGAGGCGCGCATCGCCGTCGGTCATGGGCAGATGCGCGAGCACGCGCTCGAGGACGTGATGCTCGACTTCTACGAGGGCAAGTTCGACGTGCTGCTGTGCACGACGATCATCGAAGCGGGGCTGGACGTGCCGCGCGCAAACACGCTCATCGTCTGCGACGCGGACCGCTTCGGGCTGGCGCAGCTGTACCAGCTGCGCGGGCGCGTCGGGCGCAGCAACCGCCTCGCCTACGCCTACCTGACCGTCAACCCGAACAAGGTGCTCACCGAAACCGCCGACCGCCGCCTCGCCGCCATCCGCGAATTCACGGAGTTCGGCTCCGGCTTCCGCGTGGCGATGCGCGACCTCGAGATTCGCGGCGCAGGCAACCTGCTCGGCTCGGAGCAGAGCGGCTTCATGGCGTCGGTCGGCTACGACCTGTACGTGAAGATGATCGAGGAGACCGTGCGCGAGCTGCGCGGCGACGTCTCGCAGGGCGACATCGACACCCGCGTAGACATTCAGGTCGACGCCTACCTGCCGCAGGACTACGTCTCCAACGACCTGCTGCGCGTGGAGATGTACAAGAAAATCGCCTCGATCCGCTCCGACGAGTCCCGCGAGGACCTCATCGAGGAGCTCATCGACCGCTTCGGCGACCCGAACCGCCCCGTCATGAACCTGATCGACATCGCGCAGCTGCGCGCGCTGTGCGCGCGCATGGGCGTCGACTACGTCACCGGAAAGGGCGGCGCGCTGGCGATGCGCTTTTCGATCTCGGCGGACATCGACCTCGTGCGCGTGCTCACCGCCGTCAAGCGCCACCCCGAGATCGTCGTGCAGGGCGGCAATCCGCCGACGCTGCTGTACGCAAAGCGCGGCGCGACTCCCGAGGAACTGCTCGGCGGCGCGGTCAAGCTGATGCGCGGCGTGGTCGCCGACTACGACGCGCTGGCGCCCGCGAACGCGCCATCGGAGGAATCCCATGAAGCATGAGCATGACTTTCTGCCCGTGACGCCGCAGGAGGTGCGCGCGCGCGGCTGGGATGCGCCGGACTTCGTCTACGTGACCGGCGACGCCTACGTCGACCATCCCTCGTTCGGGCTGGCGATCATCTCGCGCGTGCTCGAGCGCGCCGGCTACCGCGTGGCGATGCTGCCGCAGCCGGACTGGCACACCTGTGAGGATTTCCAGCGCTTCGGGCGGCCGAAGCTCGGCTTTCTCGTCACCGCCGGCGTGATCGACTCCATGGTCAACCACTACACCGCCGCGAAAAAGCCGCGCAGCGAGGACGCCTACTCCCCCGGCGGAAAGGCGGGCCGCCGGCCCGACCGCGCCACGATCGTCTACTGCAACCGCATCCGCGAGGCGTTCGGGGACGTGCCCATCGCCATCGGCGGCATCGAGGCGTCGCTGCGCCGCTTCGCGCACTACGACTACTGGGACGACCGCGTGCGCAATTCGATCCTCGTCGACAGCGGTGCCGACGTGCTGATGTTCGGCATGGGCGAGCGCTCGATCCTGCGCGTGGCGCAGTGGCTGCGCGAGGGCAGGCCGTTTGGCGAAATGCGCATCCCCGGCACCTGCGTCATGGCAAGCGAGATCCCGGCAGGCTTCGTGGAGGTCGAGCCCGCCGAGACCGTCGCGCGCGACCGCGCTGCCTATGCGCGCGCCTTCGCCGTGCAGTACGCCGAACAGGATCCCGTGCGCGGCAGACCGATTGCGCAGAAACATCAGAAGCGCTTCCTGCTGCAAAACGTCCCCGACCTGCCGCTTTCGCAGGCGGAGCTGGACGGCGTCTACGCGCTGCCCTATGCGCGCAGCTGGCATCCGATGTACGCGAAGGAGGGCGGCGTTCCCGCGATCGACGAGGTGCGCTTTTCCATCGCCGCCGTGCGCGGCTGCTTCGGCGCGTGCAGCTTCTGCGCGCTGACGTTCCATCAGGGACGCATCGTCACCGCGCGCAGCAGGGAATCCATCCTCGCCGAGGGCAGGCTGCTGACCGAGCAGCCGGGCTTTAAGGGCTACATCCACGACGTCGGCGGCCCGACCGCCAACTTCCGCCGCCCCGCCTGCGACCGCCAGCTCACTTCCGGCGCGTGCAAAAACCGGCAGTGCCTGTTCCCCTCGCCGTGCAAAAATCTGGTCGCCGACCACCGCGAGTACGTCGACATCCTCCGCGCCCTGCGGGCGTTGCCGGGCGTGAAGAAGGTGTTCATCCGCTCCGGCATCCGCTACGACTACGTGCTCGCCGACCGCCATAGCGACTTTCTCGACGAGCTCGTGCGCCACCACGTCTCCGGACAGCTCAAGGTCGCTCCCGAGCACGTCAGCCCCAACGCGCTTCGGTACATGGGCAAGCCGCCGCGCGAGGTCTACGACCGCTTTGTGCGCCGCTATCAGCAGGCCAACGAGCGCGCGGGGCTGAAACAGTACCTCGTGCCCTACTTTATGTCCAGCCATCCCGGCTGCACGCTCGTCGACGCCGTCGAACTGGCGCTTTACATGAAGCGCACCGGTCAGCACCCGGATCAGGTGCAGGACTTCTACCCCACCCCGGGCACGCTCTCCACGGCGATGTTCTACACCGGCATCGACCCGCGCGACATGACGCCCGTCTATGTGCCGCGCGATCCGCGCGAAAAGGCGATGCAGCGCGCGCTGATGCAGTACCGCAAGCCGCAGAACCACGCGCTGGTCGTGGCGGCGCTGCGCCGCGCGGGGCGCGAAGACCTGATCGGCTTTGGTCCTGAGTGCCTCGTGCCACCCCGGCAGCTCGCCCGCAAAGCGCCGGAAAAACCGACCGAGCGCCGTGGAAAAGACGCACATTCTTCCAAAAAGCCGACTGCTTCCGGTGAAAAGAACCGTGGCGAACGGCGAGCGCCTCGAGCAAAGGCGGCGTCGTCCGGCGCGCGGACGCGGTCGGGACAGGCCGCGTCCCGCTCCGCCGCGCCGAAACCGACCCGTTCGCGGAAGCGGCGCGATTGACAGACTTCGGTTGGTTTTGCTATAATGGTCGCGGAAAGGGGCGATCGGCGTGAAAAAGGGCGATCTGAAGCGCAGCAGCATCCTGCAGGCCGCGGAAATGCTCTTCTTTGAGCGCGGCTACGACCGCACGTCGGTGCAGGACATACTCGACGCGCTCTCGCTGTCCAAGGGCGGCTTCTACCATCATTTCCCCTCAAAGGAAGCGGTGCTGGAGGAGATCTGCGCCAACCGCACCGCGCAGCGCCTCGACCGGCTGGGCGTGGAGCTCTACGCCGCCCGGCTGCGCCCGCTCGACCGGCTGAACCTGATCCTGCGCGCGGTCAACCTGCTTGAGCGCGACGACCCCCGCTTCATTGCGCTGACGGTCAAGATCTGCTATCTTGACCGCGACGTGCGCATCCGCGACCGCATGCGCCAGCTGGTGCTGGCGCGCCTCTCCCCGCGCATGGACGAGGTGCTGCGCGAGGGAATGGACGCGGGCGATTTCTTTGTCCGCCACCCGGGGCAGATGGGCTGGATGGCGCTGAACCTCGCCAGCGACGCCGACGACGAGGCGTGCCGCCTGCTCGCGGCGGACGCCGGCAATCCCGAATGCGTCATCGGCATCGCCGACACGCTCAACGCCGCACGCGACGCCATCGAGACGCTGCTCGGCGCGCCGTTCGGCTCGGTGACGCTGTTCGAGCCCGACCGCCTCGTCGCCGGCTACCGCGCCGCGGCGGCGGAACTCGCGCGGCTGGAGGCGCAGGCGCCGTAAGAGGCGCGCGGGGAAATGTTATATTTTGTCGGAGCGCGAAAATTTGCCCGCCGGCGATTGACATTTGCGCGCGCAGCGGGTATAATTCTTGGGTAAGCCGCTCGGAAACGGCTTCAAATGCATGCAAGTGCAGCCGGTTTCCGGCGAGATTTTAGCATAGGAGGTGCAACGCGTGTACGCAGTCATTCAAACCGGTGGCAAGCAGTACCGTGTTCAGCAGGGCGACGTGATCTTCGTCGAGAAGATCGACTCTCAGGCGGACGAGGCGGTTACTTTCGATCAGGTGCTGCTCGTCGGCGACGGCGAAGCGACCAAGATCGGCGCGCCCACCGTGGCGGGCGCCAAGGTCGAGGGCAAGGTCCTCGCGCAGGTGAAGGGCAAGAAGATCGTCGTCTATAAGTACAAGGCCAAGAAGAACGAGCGCAAGAAGCAGGGTCATCGCCAGCCCTACACGAAGGTCCAGATCACGGCTATCAACGCCTGATGTCCTTTCGCGGAACGACCGCCACGTTCTACCGGCGGTCCGGCGCCTATGACGGCTACCGCGTCGAGGGTCACACGGGATACGCGCACGCAGGCGCGGACATCGTCTGCGCGGCGGTCTCCGCGCTGGCGCAGACGACGCTCAACGGGCTGGAAAACGTGCTCCGCGCGCCGGTTCATTCGCGCGTGGACGAACGCATGGCGCTCATCGAAGTTGAATTGAAGCCTGAAGCCACCGCGCAGCAGCGGTCGCAAGCACAGCTGTTGCTGGTGACGCTGCTGGAAGGGCTCCAGGCAATCGGGCGGGGTTATCCCCGCAATGTCCGCATCATCATCGAAGAACGGAGGGAAAACACATGTTCATGATGAATCTTCAGCTCTTCGCGCATAAGAAGGGAATGGGTTCCTCCCGCAACGGTCGTGACAGCCACGCGCAGCGTCTGGGCGTGAAGCGCGCGGATGGTCAGTTTGTGCTCGCGGGCAACATCCTCGTTCGCCAGCGTGGAACGAAGTTCCATCCCGGCAAGAACGTGGGCATCGGCGATGACGATACGCTGTACGCGAAGATGGACGGCATCGTCAAGTTCGAGCGCTACGACAAGACCCGCAAGCAGGTCAGCATCTATCCCAAGACCGAAGTCGCGGCGGAATAATTCCGCGGCGCTTGGGAAAAGTCGCAGCAATACAGGGAAACGCGTGTCGGATTCGGCACGCTTTTCTTGCAGAAGTCCGCGGCGGCGCGGCATGCGGGAGGCGCGAACCATGGAGATTCCCGGCGGCGAATCGCTCGACCTGCGCCTGACGCTGGTCGACAGCGCGCAGTGCTTTTCCTGGACGGAATCAGGCGGCGCCTTTGGCGCGGCGATCGGCGGGCATCCGGTCTGGCTGTGGCGCGAGGGCGAACGGCTTCACGCCGAGGGCATCGGCGCCGTTGCGGCGCGCGACTACCTCGACCTCGACCGCGATTACGCCGCGCTCGCGCAGGCGTGCGCCGCCTATCCGATCGCCCGGCGCGCCATCGCGCTGTATCCGGGGCTGCGCGTGCTCAACCAGCCGCCGTGGGACGCGCTGGTTGCGTTCATCCTCTCGGCAAACAACAACGTCTCGCGCATTCGCAAGCTCTGCCGCGCGCTGTCCACCGCGCTCGGACCCGCCTTCGATACCCCGCGCGGCGTGCTGCACGGCCTGCCGGCGCCCGAACGCCTCGCCGCCTGCGGCGAAGCGGAACTGCGCGCCCTCGGCGTGGGCTACCGGGCTCCCTACCTCATCGGCGCGGCGCGCGCCGTGGCGGAGGGATTCCCGCTGGAAACGCTGCGCCGGATGGACGTCGAAGAAGCGCACCGCCGGCTGCTCGAGCTGCCCGGCGTGGGCGACAAGGTGGCGGACTGCGTGCTGCTGTTCGGCTGCCGGCAGGCAGCGGCGTTTCCGGTGGACGTGTGGGTCCGGCGCCTGATGGCGCAGTGGTTCGGCGTCAGTACGACGCGGCGCGGCGAAGCGGCTGCGCAGGCGCGGGCAATGTTTGGCGGCTGCGCGGGACTGGTGCAGCAGTTTCTGTTCCACGCCGCCCGCACCGGGGACATTCCCCTCGGCGTCCCGCCGGACACGCGCGCCGGCTGAGCGCCTTTCCCGCAGGCTTCCCGACCCGGCTGCAAATTTCCCGATCCATTTCGGCCCCGTCGGGCACGGTTTTTTCCGAAGGACAGAAGAATCCCCCGGTCCCCGCGCGGGACCGCAAGGAGGCGGAACAATGCTCGGAGTATGGGTCAATTTCGCCACGGTGGTCGCCGGCGGCATCGTGGGCACGCTGCTGCGCGGCGGCATCGGCGAGAAGTACCGGCAGACGATCAACGCCGGGCTGGCGCTGTGCGTGCTGCTGATCGGCCTGAGCGGCGCGCTGGAGACGCAGAACGTGCTGATCGTGATCCTCTCGGTGGTGATTGGCTCGGCGGTGGGCGAATGGCTGCGCATCGAGCGCGGCATCGACCGCATGGGCGCGTGGGCGCAGCGGCGCTTCTCGCGCGGCGACGCCGGCTTTGCCACGGGCTTCGTCAACGCGACGCTGCTGTTCGCGGTCGGCTCGATGGCGGTAGTCGGTTCGCTGGAGGCGGGACTGTCCGACAAGGCAGACACGCTGCTCGCCAAGGCGGCGCTGGACGGCGTCTCGGCAATCATATTCGCCTCGTCGTTCGGCATCGGCGTGGTGTTTTCGGCGATCCCGCTGACGCTCTATCAGGGCGGCATCGCGCTGCTGGCTGGCGTGCTGGCGCCGCTCCTGACCGACGAGCTGATCCGCGAAATCTCCGCCGTCGGCTCGATCCTCATCCTCGCACTGGGCCTGAACATGCTCGGCGTCACCAAGGAGCGCATCCGCGTGGGCAACATGCTGCCGGCGATCCTCGTGCCCTGCGCCTACTACCCCATCGCCCAGTGGCTCTCCGGTCTCTTCTAAAAAAATACCCCCCGAAAAAGCATCCCCCCAAACGCAAAAAGGAGATGTCCGGCAAATGAATAAGCTGATCGCGAAGCTGCGCAGAAACGACCTGCTCGACGTGCTGTTCTCGCTCAAGGGCAACCCGCGCGCGTGCGTGTGGGCGGAACCGCTGTGGGGCATCCCGTACAACCTCTACCTCCCCTATGTGACGCTGTTCATGACGGCAATCGGCTTAAGCTACGCCGAGATCGGCTACATCACGTCGATCACGATGGTCTCGCAGATGATCTGCGCCGTGCTCTCCGGCGTGCTGACGGACAAGCTCGGCCGGCGCAAGTGCACGGTCATATTCGACACGCTGAGCTGGAGCGTGCCGGAGCTGTTGTGGATGCTGTCGCAGAACTTCACGTGGTTCGCGGTGGCGGCGGTGTTCAACGGCATGTGGCGCATCACCGAGAATTCATGGTACCTGCTGCTGATCGAGGACGCGGAGAAGGACCAGGCCATCGCGCTCAACTCGCTGTCGCAGGTGATGGGGCTGATCGCGGCGTTTGTCGCGCCGCTGTCGAAGTTCGCCGTGGACGCCTTCGGCGTCGTGCCGACGATGCGCGTGCTGTACGGCTTCGCCTGCGTGTCGATGACGGCAAAGTTCCTCGTGCTGTACTATTTCGGCACGGAGACGCAGAACGGCCTGCGGCGCATGGAAGCGACGAAAAACCAGTCCATATTCCGCATGCTGTGGGAGTGCAAGGACATCTACGTGCGCATCATTCGCGAAAAGCGCATGCTGCTGACGCTGGCGATTCTGGCGGTATACATGCTGGTGACGACGCTGAACAACAACTATTGGGCGCTCTACCTGTGCGACGTGCTCGGCGTCCGCGAGGGCGACGTGTCGCTGTTCGTGACGTTCAAGTCGCTGGTCACGCTGGCGTGCAGCTTCCTGTTGGTGGCAAAGATCCGCTATCAGTCGATCCGCTCGCCGATGCTGCTGTCGCTGGCGGCGTTCGCGGTCTCGCAGGGAATTCTGCTGGCGCCGCTCGGCGCGGCGCGCGTGCCGGCGCTGGTGTTGTCCGTGGCGCTGGAGGCGGTGGCGGTGGCGGTGCTCAGCCCCGTGACCGGCTCGCTGGTGTTCATCCACGCCGAGGAGGACGAGCGCGCGCGCATCGTCGGCATGGTCTACGCGACCGTCGCGCTGGTGGTATCGCTCTTCCCGGCGCTGGTCGGGCTGTTGGCGCAGAAGTCGCTGCGCTTTCCCTTCTACGTCAACCTCGGCCTCTTCGCCGTGCTCGCGGTCCTCGCCATCGCGATCAGCCGCCTGCCGGCGAGTCGGGAGGAAAACTAAAACGAGCGCCGCCCAATGCCGTCTTCCGGCTTGGGCGGCGTCCGTCTGTTTTTTTACTCTGCATCCCGTCCGGTCTTGGTTCTTTCTTCCACCGCCCGCACAGCCGTTTCCGTCTCCTTGACGAAGTACTGCGGGCGGCGCTTGGTCTCCATGTACGTCTTGGACAGGTAGCTGCCGAGGATGCCGATGCACAAGAGCTGCACGCCGCCGATAAGCAGGATCAGGCAGATGAGCGTCGGGAAGCCGGCGACGGGATCGCCGAACAGCAGCGTCTTGATCAGGTAGTACAGCGCCAGCGCCACCGCGAGGATGCAGCAGGCGACGCCGCAGCCCGACGCCAGCATCAGCG
>CALVPU010000017.1 GCA_944353735.1 uncultured Eubacteriales bacterium
ACGTACTTGTACTCGTGCTGGCTCACGCCTCATCCCCCTCGCGGCGGCTGTCCGCGCATTTGGGCAAGGCTTCGCCCTCCGCCCTCTCCGCGCGGCATCACGGTTGTGTAATGGGAAATCTCGCAGCCGCCACGCCTTGCACAGTAACCGGCCTCAAAATCCCCTGTTTTGCGCGGCGGCAGCGCCGTCGCGGACCCGCCGCGCCTTTCCCTTCGCTCCCCATTCCGGCGTCCCGGAGAAGTCGTTCGAGAAAGCACAGCGCGCCGCAGAATTTGTCCATTCGCGGCGAACGGAGAAAGTGCGCGCTCCCCATGGCGGCGGTTCCCCCGTGGATGGCTTTATTATAGGACAGCGCCGGTCAGTTGTCAATAACGCGCCGCGTAAATTTACACCCGCGTTTCCTTTTCAATACACAAAACGACACATTGAATCCGTGATTGGCGCTGAAAATACACATTGCGCAGGGAAAACCGCGCGCCGTGCGCCGCGGAGAAAACGCCTGCGGCACAGTGGATCCGTCGTTCGCCGCGAATGGAAAAATTATCCCGGCGCTTTTGATGGGCGGCGCTCGGCACACCTGCCGCGTGCCCGCCCTTCGCGTTCCCGCCCGGCGGCGGGTATTCGCCCGCGCGGCGCGCGGCACACAGACCGTCGGGCATCGCCGCCATGCGCCGCCGTCGGACGCGACCACCCACATCACGGTTCATTTCCTATTATATTGTCCGATTGTATCGTTCGATCCGGCGCGCATGCGCAGAAAATGCCAGGTCATGCGCGCTGCGCCGGTATCGCACGAAACGCGCGCGTGAGGCAATGCGCATGCTCTGCACGTCGCCTCGCAGAACGTGCGCATGTGCAAAAAGTGCCAGATCACGCGCAGAAAGCGCGCGCACATTCCCAAGCGCAACAGGCGGCGGTGCGCGATGCTGCGAGCGGCGCTTCGCAGACCTCCTGCCGCCCCGCACGCGCGGCAGCCGCGGCATTGATACATGCTGATTACGGCGCCATGCCCGCTTGCATCGCCCCGCGCCGCGCAGGCAGCCGCGCGCTGTTCCCAGGCAGACCCGTTCGACCACACAGGCGCGGACGCCGCGGGACAGCGCTTCGCCACGTCACGGCGCGCCAATCGCGCAGGCATGCTCGAATTTCGCGTCTCTCTTTCGACACGTTATCGTCAATTTGAACGAATTTTACCCCCCATTGACATTCAGACCATTGCATCGTATAATGATAACATAACATTAGGAAGGGATGGGATTTTCTTGAAGAGACTCTGTGCACTGCTCATGACCGCCGTCCTGCTCTTCTGCTGCGCCGCGCAGGCAGAGGAAGAATCCGATTACGCGGCGCTGACCGCCGATGAACTCATCGAGATCATCGAACAGCGCGACGCGACCATCGCCGACCTCGAAGCGCAGCTCGCGGCGCTCGAGAGCGACAATGAGTCCGCGAACGCCGCGCCCGCCGTCCTCGAGGTCGGCAGCGAGGGCGACGACGTTCAGGCGCTGCAGGAACGCCTGAAGGAGCTCGGCTATCTCGACGGCAGCGCCGACGGCATCTACGGCAACGCGACGGCGGGCGCCGTCTCCGCCTTCCAGATCGAGGCGGGCATCGCGGAAACGGGCGCGGCGGACGAAGCCACGCAGGCGGCGCTGTTTGCCGACGACGCCCCGCGCGCGCAGATCTACTTTGATCTCGATTACACGCAGGCGTCGCGCGATCCCGACGCCTATGCGGGCACGCTCATCAAGTTCGACGGAACCATCGTTCAGGTGATGGAGAGCGACACGCTCATCGTCTTCCGCGTCGCGACCGACGGTCGCTACGACGACATCGTCTACTGCATCTACGACCGCCCGGAGGACTACACCCGCTTCCTCGAGGACGATCGCGTCAACATCTGGGGCATTTCCTTCGGCGTGTACACCTACACCGCCGTGATGGGCAACGAGATCACGATCCCGTCCTGCTACGTCGAGCGAATCGAGCTCCGCTGAGCAGGAAAAGACAATCCGCTTTCCAACCGCAGGCATATCCTCGCAGTGACAGGAGCGGCGCCGCCCCGGCAGCGCCGCTCTTTGACGCGCTGCCCCCCGCGCAGGGGCCGCGCCTTCCCCGTCACCCGAATCCGCAAAACAAAAGCGGGCGCACGCAGAAGCCGTTTCCGTAGACGGGGCGGTCAGGATGTTGGCAAAGTCAACATCCTGGCAGAGCGTTGAAAAAGCCTGCAAGCCAAGGATGCAAGTGCAACTGACGCAGGAAGCAAAAATTGCCTCCGATTTCCTTATTTATTGGTGCAATTTTTGCGGTTGTGGCTTTGTCAGCGCTTTGACCGTTCCCGTCGCCGGGGACGGTTTTTTGTGGTTCTGGCATTGGCAGCGCTCGCGTTGACGCCGAATCCCTCCATGCCGCCTGCATAATCCGGAATGAGCCGGCTTTCGCCGAAAGGCGCTGCACGCCGGTCCACGGCGCAGCCGCTTTCCGTCCGCGGACGCCCCGCTTCCCGGTTGAGGCAAGTCAGGGAACGCGGGCTGTTGCGGGAACAGCCGCCGGTGCACATGAGCCGGATCATGGACCTGCCCGATGCAAAGGCGAGATCGCTTTCGCCGCATCCTTCCCGGGAAAAGGTCAGCGAGGCTGCGCCGGTATCCCGGCACGCAGGCCGGTGCATCGGCTCCCACGCGCAGCCCAGCGCCGCCGCGCGGAAGAGTGGAAAATTGCGCACCGCAACCCCGAGCAAAAGTTAACAAAATCTCCCCTTGCATTTGTGCCGGCGGCATGCTATAATACTGTTCGTTCGGAAGGCGAAGCCTGACGAACGCAAGGATACGGGGCATTAGCACAGTTGGTAGCGCGCTACATTCGCATTGTAGAGGTCACCGGTTCGAATCCGGTATGCTCCACCATCATCCGTCTGAAGACAATCGTTTTCAGACGGATTTTGCCATTTCCACCTTTTTGCACGCGTCAAACAATTTTTACCATACTCGTATGGCAATGATAAAGTTTAGAGGTTAAAATGAATGGCAG
>CALVPU010000018.1 GCA_944353735.1 uncultured Eubacteriales bacterium
TAATTGATATTATTAGATGATGGATAGGCTCAGAGGCGTGCATTTGCGGCCTCTGGGCCTGTCTATCCCCTTAAATGAATTGTACCCCTCCACTCTCCACATCCATCGCCAACCCCGTCTCCCCCGAATACAGCTTCACATCCGCCAGCGCGAACGACCCATCCTCCAGCCGCAAGACTGCGCCTGCCCGGTCCAGCGCCTCAAAGTGCTGTTGATAGACGGAAACGCCATACTGCCCCAACTGGCGGTAAAGCGCCCGCCCGCCCTCGCCATTGCGCAAACGCTCCACGAGCGCCTTGCCCTCGCCCAGAGGGACATATACGGTGCGCGTGGGGCTGTCGATGAGGTGGAAGCGCTCCGCGACGGTGCGGAAGGGAAAAAACTCCGTCTGCATAAGGGACATAATGCCCTGCACATCCTGCGCCTCCTCCCCCTTTAAGTCCAGCAGGGCGCTGAAGTAGGCGTGGACGGCCTCGCGCGAGGCGATGTCCGCGAAGCGGTCCAGCACCATGCGGCCCGCGCCGATGGCGGTCTCGAACAGGCGCGGCGGGCGGTCCTCGCCCTGAAAGAGCACGACCTCGCTGTCCTCCGCGGCGCGCCGGCCCTCACGGTTGCAGCGCCCGGCGGCCTGCAAAAGCGAATCCAGCCCCGCCTCCTCGCGGTACACGGCGGGGAAATCCACGTCCACGCCCGCCTCGATCAACGACGTCGATACCACGCGGCAGGGCAGGCCCTGCGCCAGTCGGCGGCGCACTTCGTCCAGCACGGCCTGACGGTGTGCGGGGCACATCAGCGTGGAGAGGTGGAAGTTGCCCTCGCCGGCGAGCTTTTGGTAGAGCGTCTGCGCGGTGCGGCGCGCGTTGACCACGCACAGCACCTGGTCGCGCGACTGCAGCTGCGCGGCGAGTTCATCCCAGCGCACCTTGCCGGCGCGGCGAAAGGCGACGCGGCGGAAGGCGTCCCACTCCTGCGGCGCCATGGGGCAGAGTTCGTCCTGAGACAGCTCGGGCGCGAAGGCGCGGATCAGCGGACCCAGCGCCGGCTGCGTGGCGGTGCACAGCACCGCGGAGGCGCCGAAGCGCCGCACCAGCTGGCAGACCGCCCACACGCACGGGCGCAGATAGGGAAGGGGGAGCATCTGCGCCTCGTCGAATATGATCGCGCTGCGGGCGAGGTTGTGGAGCTTGCGGCACTGTGCGGGACGGCAGGAAAACAGCGATTCAAAGAACTGCACCGCCGTGGTCACCACCACCGGCACGTCCCACGTTTCGGTGGCGCGGGTGAAGCGCTCCGATTCCGCGCTGGACTCGCCGTCCGCCGCCGTGTCGCTGAGCACATTGGAATGGTGCTCCAGCACGTTTTCATCGCCCAGAATGTCGCGAAAGACCTTGGCGGTCTGCTCGATGATCGAGGTGTAGGGGATGACGTAGATCACCCGCTTCAGTCCCTGTGCCTTTGCCTGCGCGAGGGCGAAGGCGAGCGAGGCGACCGTCTTGCCGCCGCCGGTGGGCACCGTCAGGGTGTACAGGTCCGGCGCGCGCCGCTGTCCCTCGCGAATGCACTGCTCGAGGATCGCGCAGCGGTGGGCGTTGAGCGCGCCCTTGGGTGGAAACCAGCCGGAGATGTGCGCCTGCAGGCGCGCCCAGAGCGCGTCCATGCAGTCCGCGCGACCGCCGTCCGGAGCGCGACCGGACATGAACGCGCTGGTGTCGGTGTAGTCCGCGTCCACCAGACAGGAAAACAGCATCCGCGTGAAGAACATCCCCGACAGATTGTCGGCGACGCCGTCGGGCAGCGCCGCGCCCGGCAGGGTCAGTTCGTCCTGCCAGACGGCATAGTCCGCCAGCCTGCCCTGCTGTGCGCGCTCCATGCGCCCGAAGAACGTGGCGCTGTCCGGACCATCGCCGCGCCCGCCGCCATCGGGCAGACCACCGTGGTGCCCCGCGACGGCAAAGGCGGCAAAGGGCTGATTGCGCCGCAGGCACTCGTAGGCGCCGGCGGTGGCGTGGTCTACCCGGGGACCGTTTTCCAGCAGGCGGCGCTGGAAGGCGTCGGAATACTTGCCCAAATCGTGCGCCAGGCCCGCCAGCCGCCCCTGCGCTTCCGCGCCAAAGTCTGCGGCAAAGGCGGCGCTCCGGCGCGCCGTTTCCTCGAGATGCGCCAGCACGGTCTGACTTCGCCCGTCCTCCGTCCGGTGGGCGAGATAGATTCGCTTCTGATTCATGGTCGCTTTCGTAAACCTCCGCGATGAAAGAATTGCCGGTAAAAGAATTGTTATAGAATGGAATTATACCTTATTATAGCTGACTGAATGCGAAAAAACAATGCGAAAAATGCGTCGATATGTTACGAGAAGAAGAAACACATATTTACATTGACATCCGGCGGGCGTGAAAAAGTTTGCCCCGGCACCGGGGATAAAAAAAGTATTGACAAGAACATGGGTTTGCGGTATAATAGTCAGCGTTGACGGTCCTGTAGGGGCATGGTGTAATGGTAACACGTGGGTCTCCAAAACCTTTGTTGAGGGTTCGAATCCTTCTGCCCCTGCCAACAGCAAATCCCTGAAAACGCGGTGTTTTCGGGGATTTTTGCTTGCTCAAAAACAGCGCTTGACCACAATTCAATTCCCAAGCATTTCGCGCGAAGTGGAACCAGCGCGCCATGCGCTTCATTATGGCGTCCTGCGCGCCGGCGCGCGGCGAATTGGAGCGGATGTCGGCGGAGCCAGCGGTCAGGATGGAGGTTCGCCGGCAATGGGCGAATATAAAGGTTCGGATAATTTTCCGCCGCCCGCGGGGTTCGCGCTTGACAAGCGCTGTGGAAAGGGGTACAATGGGCGTACAGTTTTCCTGCGGGATGACGAAGGACATGACTTCGCCCATCCGGCTCCTCAGAGAGGGTGCGCCGCCGGCTGAAAGCGCGCTCGGATGCCCGGACGAAGCTACCACCTTTTGACCGCAAGGCGCGCGGGCGCGTTATCGCCCCTTTGAGCGACCGGAAACGGTCAGTTGGGTGGAACCACGGGCAATCGGCTCGTCCCTTCGCAGCGCGAGGGGGCGGGCTTTTTGGTTTGCCGGGCAATCGAAATGGAGGGTTTTCGCAATGAAGCTGATGGTCAACGGAATTCCGATGGACGTCGAGGCGGGCGTCAACGCGCTCGACCTGTCGGGCAAGATCTCCCCGGAGCTGAAGAAGGAAGCGCTGGCGGCGCGGATCAACGGTCGCGTGATCTCGCTGGTGACGCCGATCGAAGAGGACGGCGTGCTGGAGATCGTGGGCTTTAACGACGAGGACGGTCGGCGCACGCTGCGCCACACCGCCAGCCACGTGCTCGCGCAGGCGGTCAAGCACCTGCGCCCCGAGGCGAAGCTCGCCATCGGTCCGGCGATCGAGAACGGCTTCTACTACGATTTCGACGTCGACGAGCCGTTTACGCCCGAGTTCCTCGCGCAGGTCGAGAAGGAGATGCAGAAGCTCATCAAGCGCAACGAGCGCGTGGAGCGCTTCGAGCTGCCGCGCGCGGAGGCGCTGGAATTGATGAAGGACGAGCCGTACAAGGTCGAGCTCATCAACGATCTGCCCGAGGGCGAGACGATCTCCTTCTACCGACAGGGCGACTTCACCGACCTCTGCGCCGGTCCGCACCTGCCCAGCACCGGCAGGATCAAGGCGGTCAAGCTCACCAGCATCGCCGGCGCGTACTGGCGCGGCAGCGAGAAGAACAAGATGCTCCAGCGCATCTACGGCACCGCGTTTACCAACCGCGAGGAACTCGACGCCTATCTCGCGCGCATCGAGGAGGCCAAGAAGCGCGACCACCGCAAGCTCGGCCGCCAGCTGGACCTGTTTGACATCCGCGAGGAAGGCCCGGGCTTCCCGTTCTTCTACCCGAAGGGCATGGTGCTGCGCAACCAGCTGGAGGACTACTGGCGCGAGATCCACCGCAAGCACGGCTATGAGGA
>CALVPU010000019.1 GCA_944353735.1 uncultured Eubacteriales bacterium
GGCGCGCGCGCTGATGCTGCTGATCGCGTCGGGCCTGCTGTCCGGCGCGCTTGCCGCGTCCGAGGATGCGGGCGCGGGGCTGGAGTCGGACGCGCTGGTGCAGGTGACGCTCTCGGAGACGGCGCAGACGTTCTCGTTCACGCCGCAGGCCAACGCGGACTACGGCGTGTACGTGCTGCCGGAGAGCAGCGACACGGCGGCGCGCGCGGAGCTCCGGCTCGGGGACGAGGTCGTGGCGCAGGGCGAGGGGACGATGTGCGTGATCCGCTGCCGCCTGAACGCCGGCGCGACGTACACGCTGGCGCTCACCGGCACGGGAAGCGGGCGTCTGGAGGTGGCGCGCGAGACGCTGAGCCGCTGCTGGAGCATGCCCATCGAGCTGACCGACGGCGGCAGCTACGCCAAGCTGATCGCCCGCGCCGGCGACGTCCACTGGTACGCCGTGGACGCGGTGCGCGACGGCGCGGCGATCTTCTCGGCGACGCCGGAAAGCGACTGCCCGCTGCGGCTGTGGCTGTTCGACGAGCGCGGAACACTGCTGGCGGAATCGGAATCGCTGCCCTCCGGCGCGGCAGCCCTGAGCGCGGCGCTGGAATCCGGCAGCCGCTACCTCGTGCGCGTGGCGGCGGACGGCGGCGGCACGGGCAAGTATGCGCTCAACTGCATGCGCAGCGCCGTGACCACAATGCCGGAATCGGCGCGGCTGGACGCAGCGTCCAGCGCCATCGAGGGCAGGTCCAGCGCACAGCTGCGCCCGGAAACGCTGCCGGCGGGCGCGTGCCCGCTGGTGCTGCTCGACAGCTCCGACCCGACGGTCGCCACCGTACAGCCCGACGGCACGGTCGAGGGCCGCCGACCCGGCACGGCGACGGTCACCGCCTATGCCTACGGCGGTGCGCGGGCGTCCTGCACCGTGACGGTCGCGCCCGTGGCGGTCACGGGCGTGACGCTGGCAGCGGAATCGCTGACGATGCAGGTCGGCGACAGCGAGCGCCTTGCGCCGGCGCTGATCCCCGAAAACGCCACCGACCGCGGTCTGACGTTCATCACCGAGGACGAGGGCGTGGTCACCGTCGACCGGCGCGGCGAACTGACGGCGGTCGGCGAGGGTACGGCGCGCGTGGTGGTGGTCACCGCCGACGGCGGCTGGACGGACGTGGTGTTCGTCACGGTCGAATCCGCGCCGCGGCGCTACCGCGCACTGCTCGTCGGCGAACAGAACTACGCCTCGACCGTCGACGAGGTGCGCGCCGGTTCGATCCTCTCGGTGCAAAGCCTGCGCAGCCTGCTGGAAACGGCGTCGTTCGACGGCGAGCGCTACGACGTCACCACGCTGCTCGACGCGCCGCGCGACGGCGTGATCGCCGCCATCCGCGAGACGTTCGACGACGCCGCCGAGGGCGACCTGTCGCTGATCTACATCACCTGCCACGGCTTCTACCGCGCCGGCATGACGTTTTTCGCCATGGCGGACGGCTCGGTGCTGTCGGCGGCGGAACTGGAGCGCGAGCTGCGCGCCATCCCCGGCGAGGTCGTGCTGCTCGCCGACTGCTGCGGCAGCGGCGGACTGATCGGCGCGGCGGGCACGGCGGACGACCTGCTCGACGGCATCACTTCCGTGTTTCAGGGCGCGGTCGGTCCGGCGAGCATATCCGGCAGCGGCTACCACGTCGTCGCCAGCGCGCTGCTGGATCAGGATTCCTACCGCCTCCGCTTTGGCGACGGCGACGAGGAGGACATGGCGACCGTGTTCGCGCGCGCACTGTGCGACGGCGCCGGCTGGAGCATCGACCGCGGCGCGCAGAGCGCCATGAATGCCGACGCCGACTATGACGGCGAGATCACCCTCGGCGAATTGAAAAACTACATGGCGCGGCGCGTGTCGTGGTATCTCGACCTCGCCGGCGACTATGCCCAGACCGTGCGCGCCTATCCCGAAGGCGACGACTGCGTGATCTTTGCCCGCACGCCGGCGGCATGAATCCGGCGCACAACATGCGCACGGCAGCGCAATGCCGGCGCCCGCTGCGCCGCGGAAGGCACGAAATCGAAGGCGAACGCCGCGCGATGGGACGGGGCATGCACAGCGCAAGCGCGCGGCGCTTCTCGCCGCGCGGGAAGGCGAACGCCGCGCGATGGGATGGGGCATGCACGGCGCAAAGCGAGTAACGCTTTGTCGCCGCGCAGGAAGGCGAACGCCGCGCGATGGGACTGGGCATGCACGGCGCAAGCGCGCGGCGCTTCTCGCCGCACGGGAAGGCGAACGCCTTGCGGCACAAGACGGCAGCCTGCCGCGCCGCAAGGCGCTGCGCCGGAGCGCATTCCGCGGGAGGGCGCGCGAGAGACGGCAATTCAGCCGGGCTGGCGGGTTGCCTTGGCGCAAAGCGCGCCGGAACCGAAATGGTTCCGGCGCGCTTTCATTCCCCCGCCGCAGGCTCTCCTTGCCGGCGCGCTGGGCGTCACTTGCCAAAGTACGCGGCGATGGTCTTCATGCGCTGGGACTGGGCGACGTGGAAGGGGCAGCGGCGGTCGCAGTGACCGCAGGCGATGCAGTCGGACGCCTTGACCTCGAGCTTCGCGTAGTGGTCCGCCGCGAGCGAATCGCCGATCGCCGCCAGATCATAGTACTTGTTGATCAGGCCGATGTTCAGCCCCGCCGGACAGGGCGCGCAGTGGTTGCAGTAGACGCAGGCGCCGGCGGCGTCCCTGGGCGTGAAGGTGCCGAGCACGGCGTAGTCGCGCGCCTCCGCCGGCGCGTCGAAGAAGCCGAGCGCGTCCCGGACGTCGGCGAGACTGCGGACGCCGGGCAGCACGGTGAGCACGCCGGGCTTGTCCAGCGCGTACTGGATGCACTGATACGGCGTCAGCGCCTGTCCGAACGGCGACGCCGCCGCGCTGAGCAGCTGCCCGCCGGAGTAGGGCTTCATGACCGATATGCCGACGCCCTCCTTTTCGCAGCGGCGGTACAGCGCCATGCGCTCGCCGGCGCTGCCGTTGGCGTATTCTCCGTGCTGGTAGTCGTAGGCGGGATTGATGGAGAACATCAGCTGCTCCACGACGCCCACATCGAGCACCGCCTGCGCCAGTTCCGGCGTGTGCGAGCTGAGACCGACGTGGCGCACAACGCCCGCCTTCTTCATCTCCAGCAGGTAGTCGAGCACGCCGTTGTCGCAATACGCCTTCCAGTCGCCCTCTGCGTCGAGGCAGTGGATGAAGCCGAAGTCGATGTAGTCCGTGCGCAGGGTCCGGAGCTGCCACTCGACCTGCCGTTTGACGGTGTCGAGGTCGGTCGTCCAGCCATAGGGGCCCTTTTCGTAGTTGGCGCCGAAGTGAACCTGGTAGAGCAGCTCGCCGCGCACGGACGCGAACGCCTCGCCGACGTACGAAAACGTCCGCGCGCCGGCGGTGGCAAGATCGACGAAGTTGACGCCGTGCTCGTGGGCATAGGTGAGCGCGGCAACGGCGTCCTTCTCCGAAGCGTCGCACAGCGGGCCGCTGCCGATGCCGATGACACCGATGCGATCGCCGGTTCTGGGGTGGATGCGGTATTCCATGTCGCTACCTCCTGTCGTGTTTGGGAAAGTGGTCGCTTTCGGCAGGCGTGCGCCGCGGACGACGCGCTTCCGCGCCCGCAGCGGTGCGCGCGGAACAGTGCGCCGCCCGCGCGCCGGCATGCGGCTGCGCCGCCGCAATCATCCCGGCACACGCCACCGTGCCCAGCGGCGCCGGCAGCGCGGCGCGCCTGCGAGCAAGTTCACGGATAGTTTGCGCGCGTGTACACCGGTTCGCGCTCGGGCAGCGCAGCGCGCCTGCGAGCGAGTTTCACGGTCCATGTTTTTTTCTGCCGGGGAGCGCGCCGTCCGGCTGCGTCCCGGGCAACAGCCGGACGATGAGCGCCCGCGCGATGTCGTATGCCGTACAGGGAACGAACGGCACGCCCGCGCGCGCCATCGCTTCCCTCTGCTTGTCGGTCGCCGTGGTGTACGGATAAATGCCGAACAGGAAGGGAAACAGCGCGCCGAGGAACGCCTGTTCGCCGCGCTCGCCCATCTGGGGAAAGAACTTGCGCAGGCAGCGCGCGACCGTTTCCCGCGCCCGCGCATAGGCGCGCTTGAACGACACCAGATTCTCCATCCGGCTGTTGCCCTCCATGTCGTAGAGATTCATGCACATCAGCTTGAGCATGCACATGCGCCGCGACAGCGCCTGCGCGAAGGCGTCGGCAAACGCCTCGGCGCTGAGCGCTTCGTTTTCGCGCTCGATCGCCTCCATGTCGGCGATCCACGCCTCGTGCTCGCGCTCGAGCAGCGCCAGAAAGATCTCTTCCTTGGTGTGGAAGTAGTTGTAGATCGACGTGCGGGTAAAGGAGGTCCGCTTGCCGATGTCGTTGAGGGTAATCTCCCGGAACCCCATCGTCCGGTAGAGCTCGGCGCAGGCGTTGACGAGCTCCTCCCTGCGCGCGCGCGTCAGCGCCTCCGAGCCTGCGGGCATGCGCCTTCCCCCTTTCGCCGCGCCGCGCGCATCAGAACTCGATCCGCTCGTACGCGCGCGATCCATAGCCGAGCTGCGCCGCCGCCTCGATGGTGTGGATGCCGTTGCAGCTGTTCACGCGCTCCATGAAGTGCTCGCGGCCCGGGTCGTCGGAATGGATGACCAGATCCATGCACGCCTGATCGAGCGCCACCGGATCGAGCGATGCCAGCACGCCGATGTCCTGCATGCAGGGGTCCTCCGCCACGGCGCAGCAGTCGCAGTCGACAGACAGGTTCTTCATCACGTTGATGAAGGCGATCCTGCCCCTGAAGTGGTCCACCACGCTCATGGCGGCGTCCGCCATCGCCTCCGGGAAGGTCACCGAATCGGCGTGCTGCTGCCAGGTCTCGAAGCGGTCGTCCGTCTTGCCCGCAGAATGGATCAGCGCCTTGCCCGCGCGCGAGGCACAGCCGATGGCGATCTGCTTGAGCGCGCCGCCATAACCGCCCGCCGGATGGCCCTTGAAGTGGGCGAGCACGAGCATGGAATCGTAGTTGAGGATGTGCTTGCCGACGCGGTTTTCCCTGAGCACCTTGCCGTTCGGGATCTGCCAGACCACGTCCGGGCCCTCAGCGTCCATCAGGTCGACGTCGAAGTACTTCGTCCAGCCATGCTCCTCGAGCAGCCTGCGGTGCGACTCCGTGTGATCGCGCACGCCGCCCGAGGCGTCGCCGTAGGCGGTGTTGCACTCCACGACCGTGCCGCGCACTTCCTCCACCATCGGACGCCAGAATTCCGGTCGCAGAAAGTTCTGGTTGCCCTGCTCGCCGGTATGCACCTTGACCGCCACCCTGCCCGGCAGCGAAGCGCCGAGCTTGCGATAGATCTCGACGACCGACTCCGGCGTGATCGCGCGCGTAAAGTAGACCTTGGATTTCACGAGCCTCTCCTCCTTCATGACCCGTCGTTCACGCGCCCAGCGCGCCCTTTGCCCACGACGCGGCGCCCGCGCCGCCGAGCAGCCTGCCCTTTTGCCAGCGCGCCTGCGGATACGTCTCGCGCAGCCGCCGCTCCGCGCCCTCGATGCCGCTGCCGCCGGACGTGGCGAAGGGAATCATCGCCGGACAGTCGGACGCGCAGCGGTCCAAAAAGGTGTCCACGGCGCGCGGCTCCACGCCCCACCAGATGGGAAAGCCGAGGAACACGGCGCCGTACTGCGCCAGATCCGGCATCTCGCCGGCAAGCGCCGGGCGGCTCGCCGGATTGCTCATCTCCAGCGAACTGCGGCTGCGCTTGTTCGTCCAGTCGAGGTCGGCGGCGGTATAGCGCGCCTCCGGGCGAATCTCATACAGCGTCCCGCCCACGGCGGACGCGATCTCCCGCGCCGTGCGCGCCGTCTCGCCGCTGGCGGAAAAATAGGCGACCAATACCTTGTCCATGCAAAACCCTCCTCCAGTTGCTGCCGCTCGCCGCCGGACCGTGCCGGCGAACGCCGCTATTCTGACATCTTGTCAACACCCACACCATACCACCATTCTGACATGATGTCAATCCATTTCCATGTAAAATTTCAGAAAAGCGAGGTGCCGTACCCCGCAGGCAGGGGCTTGACTTTTGGCGCGCGAGCCGCTATAATGAATATGTTCTGCGCAGCCACGCGGCAGGTCCGCATGGCGAGAACGCCGCGCCGGTGTGGCGGAATTGGCAGACGCACCGCACTCAAAATGCGGCGGATTTTCCATGCCGGTTCGAGTCCGGCCACCGGCACCACCATCCCTACCAGAAATTGATACAATTCTGGTAGGGAGTTTTTTTACCCCATCTGGGCAGGAAGCCCTTGTGACAGAAAGTTTCTCGGGAGATTTCGCGGAATCGTATAGCTCGGGCAACGCTTTGTTGTATGGAAGATCCGGCGCGGACGGCAAAAGTAGCTGTCTGCGCAGGTTCATTTTCCCCCGCCTAAGCATTACGCCAAATTGTTCTGAACGATTTGGCGTAATGCGGAGTTTCGCCAAATTGTTTGGTTTAAGGCTTTTGCTTGATCTCAATGCCGTTTCTGAAGGTAAATACCATGCTGCCATCGGCGTTCACCGTGGCCTTTTCCACCAGCGCGTTCCAGAGCTGGGGCGTGAAATTGGCGATGGGCGCTCTGGCGGATTTCAGTGCTTTCAGGAAGCCGGTCAAGGCGCTGCGCTGTATCTTGCGCCTGTCGCACTCTGCCTCTATGCCTTTCAGCCTGTTTTCCAGTCCTGCAAATCTCTTCGTCATCCCCTGATATTCGCATTCATACTCGCTTTGATCAACGCCGCTTCGGGCATTGCGGTCGATGAGCGCGCGAACGCTCTGCGAGATGCCTGCCATCTCATTGCGCAGATGGGAGGCTTCTTCCTCGAGACGAGACGTATCCGTCAAGCGCGCCATCAGTTCTTTTGTATCCTCTACGATGAAGTCCCTGTCCGCCAGCAGCGCATTGAACGCCGCGAGGAATTTCTGCTGGATGGCTTCTTCGGTCAGGTGCGGCGTGTCGCATTTCTCTTTTCCCTTGAATTTCCCGTTGCACTGCCAGATGACGCGGCGGTATTTGTCCGTGGAATGCCATACCTTACTTCCGTAAAGCCCACCGCAGCAGCCGCAGACGAGTTTTCCCGCAAAGCAGCTTGTGCCGTGATGCGAACGCCCGGCCTGTTTCCTTCGCGCCAGCTCATCCTGTGCCATATCGAATACTTCCGGCTCGATGATGACCGGGTGGCTGTTTTCGACGTAATACTGCGGCACCTCGCCTTCGTTGACCTTCATCTTTTTTGTGAGAAAGTCCGTGCAGAAAGTCTTTTGTAAGGTAGAATGGGACAAAGTCATTGTTGAAGCTGCAGTAGGTTTTACAACAGGTTGTGTTCCAGGATCAGGTCTTATCGCAGCGGGAAAGAGGGTCATTGTCGCAGCAGCTACTGAAACATGCTTGATGGCTTGCGCGTATAATTACGGGCCAAAGGAATTTGGGTGGACTTTTATCTTTAGTTCCGCGAGTAATATGATAGGAGAAGCAATTGGAGGGGCAATTGATAATTTCGTTACTCGTTACATAAAGGTTCCAAATACATACACCACCGAAGGTTATCGTACAAAATTGAGCAGAGCGGGAAGATCTTGCAATAAAAAGACAGGATTGATACTGACCATAAAACACAATGAACTGGTTCTTAAGATTGCAAATGCAGTTACAACTATCTTGGAACAGCTCGCCGAACTTGTGCAAAGGTCTTATGCCCCAGCATAATATACTGATAATTAACTAAATGGAGGTATTGAAAAATATGTACTATCTGATGAGATCATTTATGCTCGATATTGGCATTTTGGCGATTTTATGCATTCTCTCTACTGTCTATTTTATATATCGCATAAAGCTGAGAGATAAGATGAAAGAAAGAGATGGATGGGAGATATGGCTGGTAATTGGCGTAATCTGTTGGGGAGGATTGGCTTATTTTTCGATTCCCTACGTCCAAGACTTTACGGATCAGAAGACTACAGTTATTGTTGGAGAAGTCGTAAATATCGTGGAGCCTTATAGCAAGAAATTTAATTTCCAATACACCTACGAAATCGCAACGCCAAATGGGAATATTAAAGTACGCAGCGAAAAGGACTCTTTCCATTTGGAGATCGGAAAAACCTATGAAATTGAATGCTTTACGCACACAAAAACTCCAATCTCCGTCAAAGAAATGAATGCTCAAGCAAAAATCGGCATAGTATTTCATCAATTAAGAACCTAGTAATATAATGATCTATACTAACATGGCCCAGTTCGCAAAGAGCTGGGCTTTATCTGGATTTGTGCTTTAATTTAATGAGTTTTATCGTGTACCAAATCATTCCTATGAAGAGAAGTATAAATTATTTGATAGTAAAATACGGAAACAATGTGCACAGAATTCGCTTACCCAATGAGTTTTACTAAAAACTTTTATTCAAATAGACTCTATGTCCTCCGCTGCATATAGTGATGGAGGACACAGCAATGTACTATATAAATAAGCACGCTTTATATCGATATGTGTTGAATTAAATTATTCTTCAATAAACATGACTATTTCTGATAACAATATACTCGTACATGAACTAAAACTATTCAATTACGTTTTACCCCGGGGTAAAAAACGGTGGA
>CALVPU010000020.1 GCA_944353735.1 uncultured Eubacteriales bacterium
CTTAGCTCGTCTCTCTTTCCCTTCACGCGGCGGCTCCCCCCGCGCGGGCGCCTCTGTCGCTTCGACCGTCGGCAGCCCCCCCGCGGGCGCTTCCGTCGCCTCGACCGTCGGCAGGACTTCCGCGGGCGCTTCCGTCGCCTCGACCGTCGGCAGGACTTCCGCCGGCGCTTCCGTCGCCTCGACCTCGGGCACGAGCGCCGTCATGGTCAGCTCGCCGAGCGGATATTCGACGTCATCCTGATAACAGTACGCCTCCGTGATGCCGCTCTGGAAATCCGCGACTTCGTCGGGCGACATCGGGCGCAGCGAACACGCGTCCGTCCATCCCTCCACGACTGCGTCCTCAAACACGAACGCAATCCGCAGGCGGTCCGAGCTGCGCTCCACCGCGAGGGCCACGCCACCGCCCAGCTGCGCCACTGCATCCGAAGCGGCGTCAGCGTACAGCAGCGCGCCGTTCGCCAGTTGCGCATAGCCGAAGGCAAAGTCCGGCTGCGCCGCGGCGTCCTCGGCATAATTGAATGCCGCTTCTTCAGGCTGCGCAGCGACCGCCGCGCTGTCCGACGCTTCGGGCGCATCACCGCCCAGTTCAAGCACTTCGGACGGCGCCTCCGTCTCAATTGGCTCGATTACGACTTCGTAGTCGGCCTCTCCTTCCGCAAGCGCGCTCAGCGCCGACGTGCACAGCATGCACAGGCACAGCAAGGTCGAAAGCCAGCGATTGAACTTGTTCATGTCTTCCTCCACCAATTCGATTCGCCGCACGGCAACGGCAAAATGTACCAATACGACTCTATTATATCACACCGCGCGTGGCTGTCAACCGCCTTTGCAATAAAAGAGCAACAATTTCGCAATTATTTTGTCTGGATTCCGAATCTTTACGCCGCGTCCTCAGACCCCATAGGCGACGATGCCGCACACTGCGGAAAGCAGGATCAGGGCAATTGCGGAGAAGCTCTTTTTCAGCACGCGCGTCCAGACAAACATCGCCGCCAGCAGCACTGCAGCGATGCCGACCGCGCGCAGGTCGACCGCCGCAAATCCCGGCCAGAGCGTCTGCAGCGCAACCGCTGCGCCTGAAGCGACGATCATGCCGGCAACAATGGGGCGCACGCCGCCGAGCGCAGCGGCGACATAGCGGTTTGTGCGAAATCCCGTAAGAATCGAGGCGATGAGCAGGATCACCACAAACGACGGCAGCACCACGCCCAGCGTCGCGAGCAGCGCGCCGGGAAGGCCTGCCTGAGCAGAACCGACAAACGTCGCCATGTTGACCGCAATGGGTCCGGGCGTCGATTCGCAGATGGCGATGTAGCGCACCAGCGTCTCTGCGTCCATCCACCCATGCCCGACAACTTCCTGCTGAACCAGCGGGATCATGGCGTAGCCGCCGCCGAAGGTAAACAGGCCAATCTTGAAAAATGTCCAGAAGAGCTCAAGCATCCTTCTTTCCCCCTTCCATCCGGCGCGCCTTAAGCGGCAGCGAAACCAGGCCGATCGCCATGCCCGCCAGAATCAGCCAGACCGTCGACAGCCCGACCGAAGTGAAGTTGATGAGCAGCACCAGCGCAAACGCGACGGCACAGCTGGCGATCGGCACCGCCTTCTTCTCCATCTGGCGAACGAGAATCGCGCCAGCGCGCAGGATCAGTATGGCAACCGCGACCTGAATGCCCTTGAAGGCGCTCTGCACAGGCGTAAACGCCATAAACCAGTCGACACACAGCGAGATGATGTAGATGATGATCAGCGACGGCAGCACCACGCCGACCGTCGCCGCCAGCGAGCCGAGCGCGCCGCCCTGCTTGTAGCCGATATAGGTCGCCGAATTGATCGCCACCGGGCCCGGCGTGGATTCGGAGATGGCGACCACGTCGGTCATCTCCGCCGCGTCGATCCACTTGCGCTTTTCCGAAAGCTCGCTCAGAATCATGGAGATCATCGCATAGCCGCCGCCAAAGGTGAACAGCCCGATTTTGAAAAACACCGCGAACAGTTGCCAGTAGAGCTTGCGATCGCGACGGACCCCTTGAGCATTCTTCTGTTGGGACATGTCCTTCGCCTCCTCGTCTTTCCGATCCATTTGGGAAAATGGATATTTATGAAAAAACCCGGACGGTTGTCCGGGCTGTTTCCAAAGGTTATCAATGCTGCCTGACGCTCAGCGTTCGGGGCGCTTTTTCATGAAACTCGGGACGTCGGGCGTGAAACCGCGGCGCGACTGCGTCCGGCTCTCCTGATAGTCGTCCTGATAGACGCGCGGGCGGCGCTGGGACGGCGCGCTGCGGCGGTCCGTCTGATACGGCTCGTCGCTCTCGCGGACGCGGTCGCGCGACGCCGACGCAGAGCGCGGACGGCGCTGAAAGATCGGCGACACCGGCTCGTCCTCGTCATAGGCGCGCGACGGAGCGGGGCGCTCGCGGACGTCCTCCTCCTGCGCGGGCGACTCTGCCGCACGCTGCTCGTAACCGGGCGTGCCCGACGCAGGCGCGGCCTTCTGCGCCGTAAAGGGCGTCTTTTCAAAGCCCGTGGCGATGACGGTGATCTTGACCTCGTCGGTGAGGTTCTCGTCGGTGCCGGTACCGAAGATGATATTCGCCTCCGGATCCGCCGCCGCGGTGATGAGCTGCGCCGCCTCGTTGATGTCGAGAATCGACATGTCGGGACCGCCGGTGATGTTGATGAGCACCGCGCGCGCGCCGTCGATCGACGTTTCGAGCATCGGGCTGGAGATCGCCTGCTTGGCGGCGTCGACCATGCGGTTTTCGCCCTTGCCAATGCCGATGCCCATGTGTGCCAGGCCGCGCGACTGCATGACCGTGCGCACGTCGGCGAAGTCGAGGTTGATCAGCGACGGCACCGCAATCAGGTCGGAAATGCCCTGAATGCCCTGACGCAGCGTGTCGTCCGCAATGCGGAACGCCTCGATCATCGTCGTGCCCTTGGTAACGACGCTCAGCAGGCGGTCGTTCGGCACGACCACCAGCGTGTCCACGCTCGCCTTGAGGCGCTCGATGCCCGCCTCGGCGTTCTTCATGCGCTGGCGTCCCTCGAACAGGAACGGCTTGGAGACGACGCCGATGGTGAGGATGCCCTGCTCGCGGGCAATTTCGGCGATGACCGGCGCCGCGCCGGTGCCGGTACCGCCGCCCATGCCGCAGGTGACGAATACGAGGTCGGAGCCCTTGACGATCTTGGCGATCTCCTCGCGGCTCTCTTCGGCGGCCCGCTGGCCCACCTCGGGATTCGCGCCGGCGCCCAGACCCTTGGTCAGCTTGTCGCCAATCTGGATCTTCTGCGGCGCCTTGGACAGCGCCAGCGCCTGGCTGTCGGTGTTGATCGCAATAAACTCAACGCCCTTCAGATCCGCTTCCACCATGCGGTTGACCGCATTGGTGCCCGCGCCGCCGACGCCGATGACGCGAATCGCGGCGGAGTTGATGTTGTTTTCCTGTTCCATTCCTTCGAACTCAAGCACAAGGCATCCCCCTCGTCAGTAATTTGGTCGTTATTCTGCGTTTCGTCTTCTGAAAAGATTCCGCACTTTGGACATGACGGGACCGCTTCCGTCCTCGTGCTGCTCGATGGAATCGAAGACCAGATCGGCCAGACCGAGCGCCGAACCGTAGATGGGACTGTTCATCTTCGACGTCTTTTCGACGGCGATCTTGACCGGGCGTCCGATGCGCGCCGACATGTATTCCCGCGCGCCGCGCATCAGCGCCAACCCGCCGCCGGTCATGTAGATCGGCGACCGCGCGGTGAGATAGCCCGCCACATCGTTGTTGATCGTCAGCTCAATCATCTCCATCAGCTCGCCGGCGCTGCGTTCGACGATCTCCTCGACGACCTCGCGCGGGAAGGTCATGCGCCGTCCCGCCTCGTCGAGCACTTCCGAGAAGGAATCGCGGTCGAACTCGTCCGGGCTGAACACATAGCCGCGCTTGATCTGCTCCGCGGCGCGCATCGGAATGCGCAGCTCGGTGGCGAGATCCGCCGTGATGTGACCGCCGCCGCGCGGCAGCATGGCGTGATAGACGATGGCGTCGCCCTTGACGACGCTGAGCTCGGTGTTGAGATAGCCGCAGTCGATCAGCAGCGACGTGCGGTCGCGGTCGTCTACTGGAAGCAGAAGCAAACTCGCGCCCAGCGAAGGCGACAGAAAGCCGAGAATCGTGATGTTGAGCACGCGCAGCATCTCGCTGACGTCCTCAATGAACATCGGCTCGGCGACGATGAACGAGATCATCGCGCGCAGCCGGCTGCCGCGTCCCGTGGGCGACATGGTCATCTTGCCGCCGTCGACGGTAAACCATGCCGGCGAGCGATGCAGCACCATGCAGCCGCTGCTGGCGAGCCGCAGCTGTTCCGCCGCAGCGTCGTGAACCGCGTCGATGGTCGAATCGTCGATCATGCCGTCCGGCGACTCGACCTCCGCCTCACAGGCGCGCACGTGGATGAACTCCCCCGGCACGCCGACATAGACTTCCCGCACCTTTGTGCCCGCTTCCAGCTCCGCAGCGGCAATTGAATCGCGCAACCGCTGGACCATCTGGCGGGGCGTGTTCCAATCGCCGTCAGAATATCCGTCATAGGGAACCGTGCCCGCGCCGACGATCTCCAGCCGGTCCAGCCCGCTGTTCTGCGCGATCACCGTCACGATCTTTGAGGTTCCGAACTCGACGGCAGTTATCTGTCTTTTCATGTCCTTGCCCGACCACCTTGCTCTTCAGTGCACAGTGAAACACCTATCATGAGTGTATTATACATGGATTTTTGGGCAGATGCAAACGCGAAACGGCAAAAAAATGCGATTTTCCGAATATGTCAAAATACTTTCAAATTCCGGGCGCGCTCTCGTCACAGGTTGTGTTAATTTTATCACCCAATCTTTATCCTTGCGCCGAACCCGAGCCGGGCAGGAAGTCCGCCTTGCTGCCGCTGGAGACGTCGAGCGTGCCGCGCGTCTCGCCGCGCGCCTGCAGATCCGCCACCGCCGAGCGCATCCAGAGAATCTTTCCCGACATGTTTCCGGCGTCGCCGAGTTCCACGCGAATGCCCGAACGGGTGGTAATCCACATGTTGAGCGGGTCGCTGACATTGAGCTCCGAGACGTATGCCGCCGCGTCCTGCGCGCGAATCGCCTCGAGCACCGAGCGCATCGCCGCAAGCTTCTCCGCCGGCGCCGAAACCGCCTCGCCGAGGCGCACCGCCACGCCGTCGAGTCCGCTGACATAGATGCCCGCATCCTCCGGCATCGCGTCGCAGATCTCGACCACGCAGCCGCCCGCATCCATGACGACGATCTTGCCGCCGCTGAGCATCACCGCATCGCGCGTGCGCTCACGCACAGTGAGCACGACGGTGTCCGGATAGCGCACCTCTACATCCTCAAAGGCATAGCGTCCCGTCGATTCGAGGCTGCGGCGCAATTCATCGGCGTCGACCTCGCGGATCGAGCGCCCCATGCCGACGCCCGCTGCGCGGATGACCGCGTCCCGCTGCGCTTCAGGAACGCCCACGACCTGCACGTCGCGGACCACGAACAGCCTGCCGAGCACCGCAAGCGCAAGCGCGACCATGGCAAGCGCCACAGCGGCGCCCAGCGCGAGGCGCCGCGTTCGTCTGGTGGGTCGGAACATGGCGCGCACCTCCTTCAGCCGCGGCGCGCGGCCGCGGAGATGTTCATCAGCACGGCGACGCCGCACATCAGGATGGAGATCGACGTGCCGCCAGCGCTGAAAAACGGCAGCGGCAGACCGGTCGTCGGCATCAGACCGATCACAACCGCCACGTTCATCACGCACTGCACGCCAATCATGCTCGTAATGCCGCCCGCCAGCAGGCTGCCGAAGCGGTCGTCGCAGCGAATGGCGATGCGCAGCCCAAAGAACACGAACGCGGCGAACAGCGCCAGCACCGACAGGCAGCCGATCAACCCCAAATCTTCGCCCACTACGGCGAAGATGAAATCCGATTCCGGATACGGCAGGAAGGCGTACTTCTGCCGCCCCATGCCCAATCCCATGCCGAACAGCCCGCCGGAACCGAACGCCATCAGCGACTGCGAGAGCTGGTAGCCTTCGTTGGTCAGATAGTCAAACGGATTGCGAAAGGACATCAGCCGCGCGCGTCGATAGTCCGCCGACAGCGCATAGAAGGTGCCCAGCGCAAGTCCCGCCGCGCCAATCGAGCCGAGGTGACGCCAGCGTGCGCCCGCCATCATCGTCATCACCGCGGCGACGATCAGTATGCTGCCCGCGGTGGACAGATTCGGCTGCATGAGGATGAGCAGAAACATCGCGCCCGGGATGACAAACAGCGGCACCAGCCCGCGGAAAAAGCGGCTGAGATCGCGCCCCGGCATGCTCAGCGCGCGCGCCAGGAACAGAATCGAGGCATACTTTGCCAGTTCCGAAGGCTGAAAGCTAATCGGTCCCAGACGCAGCCAGCGCCGCGAACCATTGAGCATCCGCCCCACGCCGGGAATCGCCACGAGGATCAGCAGCAGAAAGCTCAGCGCCAGCAGCGACAGGCACACCTGCGGTTTGGCGAGCACGCGGTAGTCGATGCCGAGAATCACCGCCATGCCCACGAATCCGACGCCGATGCCCATGAGCTGCGAATAGACCTCCGACAAAGAACTGCCGCTGTCCTGTGCGTTGTAAAAGCTTGCGGCGTAGAGTACCAGTATTCCCGACGCGAGCAGCAGCAGAAAGGCGGCAGTCAGTCCTTTATCCACAGAACGAAGTCTTTGAATAAAGCGATAATTCGCAAAACCAGGTCGGTTTTTGAATGGGTTTTCATCAGTATTTGGTCGGTTATTCGCCGACCTTTCCCCAAAGATCAGTTGGTTTTTCGCGGAATTGCCCGCCGAACCATCTTTTGCCCCGATGCGCAGCCGCGGCATCAAGCGCCGCGGCCCTCCAGCTTGGCGACGATCTCCTTAAAGATGCGTCCCCGCGCCTCATAGTCAGAGAACATGTCGAAGCTCGCGCAGCTGGGGGAAAACAGCACGTTCCCGCCCTGCGGCGCCAGCGCGAAGGCGCGGCGGACCGCCGCCTCAAAGTCCGTTCCGCAATGCTCGTAAGCCGCGTAACCGCACCTGTCGAGCGTATCGGCGATCTGCGCCGCCGTCGCGCCGATGAGCACGATGTGATCAATCGGGCACTGCTTAATGACCTCGACCAGCGGCGTAAAGTCGCAGTGCTTATCGTAGCCGCCGAGGATCAACACGGTCGGCTTGCGCATGGCGCGAACCGCCTGAATGGTGGAATCGACATTCGTACCCTTGGAATCGTTGATGAAGCGCACGCCGTCGAGCTCGCGCACGAACTCAATGCGGTGTTCGACGCCCTGAAAGGTGCGCAGCGTGTGGCGGATCACCGGCGCGGGCACGCCGCAGACCATCGCCATCGCCGCGGCGGCGAGTGCATTCTTGAGGTTGTGCTCGCCGGGAATGGCAATTTCATCGACGCCGCAGATGACCTTGAATGCTTCGGGCTCGCCGAACACGACCTTTCCATCCGCGACAAACGCGCCGAAGGGCACCTGATTGCGCGAGGAAAACCATACCACGCGGCAATGCGCGCGCGCAGCCATGTCTCTGGTCACGGGATCGTCGTAGTTGAGCACGAGGAAATCGTCCACACCGCAGTTGGCGAACACGCGCTCCTTGAGCGCGATGTAGCGGTCCATCGTCTTGTGGCGGTCCATGTGGTCCTCGGAGATATTGAGCACCGCCGCTACGGAGGGATGGAACTGCGACGCCGTCTCCATCATGAACGAGGAAATCTCGCAGACCGTCACGTCGCCGGGACGCATCTTCGGCACCGCGGCGGAGTACGGTGCGCCGATGTTGCCGACCACCCACGTCGTGCGACCGGCGTTTTTGAAAATCTCGCCGACGAGCGTCGTCGTGGTCGTCTTGCCGTTCGTTCCGGTCACCGCCAACAGCTGCCCGGTCGATTCACGGTATGCGTATTCAACCTCGCCCACGACCTCAATGCCCAGCGCCTTGGCGCGCTCGATTGCCGGATGCTCGACGCGGATGCCCGGACTGACCACGAGCAGCTCCAGGCCTTCGAGATGATCCTCCGGATGCGCCTCGCCGAGCAGCAGGTGCACGCCCTCGCGCTCGATCTCATCCAGCGCGCCGTCAAACGCATCGCGCGGCTTGGCGTCGCATGCCCAAACCTCTGCGCCGCGCAACGTCAACAGCCGCGCGGCGGCAATCCCGCTGCGCGCCATGCCCAGAACCATCGCCTTTTTGACATTCAATCCGATTCCCTCCTCATCTTGCCCGCATAACCGAGCAACGTCATGCGACGAAGCCGAGCAGCGCCAGCAGGCACAGGCAAACCGTGACGATGTAGTACATGGTCACGACCTTGGTCTCCGGCATGCCGCTGAGCTCAAAGTGATGGTGCAGCGGCGCCATCTTGAAGATGCGCTTGCCGTGCGTCGCACGGAAATAGGCAAACTGAATGATGTCCGACAGGCTGGAGACGAACATCGCCAGCGCGATGATCGGCAACAGCAGCGACAGCCGCGTCACCAGCACCGTGCCCATCAGCGCGCCGCCGATGAAGAACGAGCCGACATCGCCCATGAACACGCGCGCCGGGTAGGAATTGTAGCGCAAAAAGCCCATCAGCGCGCCCGCCATCGCGCCCGAAAAGATCGCGACGTTGAGCAGATTCGAGGCGTTTTCCGGGTTCGCCGCCGCCAATGCGACGCAAATGAGCGCCATGGTGGCAAAGTCGAACAGCGAGCAGCCGCCGCACAGGCCGTCGAGGCCGTCGAGCAGGTTGGCGGAATTGACCGTACCCACCAGCACGAACACCATCACCGGGATGTAGAACCATCCCAGCTCCCATTCGACGTTGAAGAACGGCACCGTAAGGCTCGAACCGATCTCGGGATGAAAATATGCCCAGAACGAAAGTCCCAGCGCGATCACGATCTGCGGCAGCAATTTCTGCTTCGGCGTCAGGCCGAGCGATCGATGCAGCTTGACCTTGATGAAATCATCCACAAATCCGACCAGTCCGAAACCCACCGCACTGACCAGCGCAATCAGCAGAAAGTCAAAGCGCGTGTCGTTGTAGGCGAACGCCACCGAGGCGATGAGCGCAGGAAGCGCGAAGATCAATCCGCCCATCGTCGGCGTGCCCTGCTTTTTCTTGTGGGACTGCGGTCCCAGATCGTAGATCGTCTGACCAAATTTCAGCTTTTTCAGCCACGGCACGATGACCGGTCCAAACACGAGCGACATCGCGAAGGCGACGATGATCGTCCAAATCAATCTCTGCATCTTCTGTTCCCTCCGATAAAATGCGATTCAGCGGTCAGTCTCCGAGTTCCCGAAGCAGCTCTGCGACGACGATCTTCTCGTCGAACGGATACTTGACGCCGTTAATCTCCTGATAGGTCTCGTGACCCTTGCCAGCCAGCACGATCACGTCGCTTGGGCGCGCGTGCTCGAGCGCATAGCGAATCGCCTCGCGGCGGTTGTCGATGACCACGTATTCGCATCCCGTATGGCGAATGCCTTCTTCAATCTGCGCGAGGATCGCCATCGGGTCCTCGTTGCGCGGGTTGTCGCTGGTGAGAATACAGAAGTCCGCCAGTTCGCCGGCAATCTCGCCCATGACCGGGCGTTTCGCCGCATCGCGGTTGCCGCCGCAGCCAAACAGCGCGATCATGCGCCCCTTCGCGGTCTGCCGCACCGCCTTGAGGATGTTCTCCAGGCTGTCCGGCGAATGGGCATAGTCGAGGATCACGCGATAGGGCGTGCCCGTCTCGAGCAGCTCGATGCGGCCCGGCACGGCGCGGACGTCCTCAAGCCCGCGGCGGATCGCCTCGGGCCCCACGCCGGCGCAGATGCATACGCCCGCCGCCAGCAGCGCGTTGTAGACGTTAAAAATGCCCGCCAGCTTGAGCGACACCGAGACGCGGAACTGCTTGTGCCACGTCATCAAAAAGCTGCAGCCGCGCTCGGAAATTTCAATGTCGTTGGCGTAGACGTCGCTGGACTCGCGGATGCCGATGCGCAACGCCTCGCGCCCGAGCGCCTTGACGCCCTCGGCGACGCGCTCGTCGTCGACATTGTAGACGATGTTCTCCACCATGTCCGGCTGGAAAAAGCGCATCTTCGCCGCGAAGTAGGCGTCCATGTCCTTGAAATAGTCGAGATGATCCTGTGAGAAGTTCGTAAACGCGCCGATGTCGAACTTCACGCCCGCCAGCCGGCGCATCGCCAGCGCGTGCGCAGAAACCTCCATCACCACGCACTCGCACCCAGCCTCCGCCATGCGGTGCAGGAGCGTCTGCGTGACGATCGGGTCCGGCGTGGTCAGGTTGGCGGGAATGACTTCCTCGCCGATCATCGAACAGACCGTGCCAATCAAGCCCGTCTTTCTGCCCGCCTCCTCGAGGATCGACTTGATCAGGAAGCTGGAGGTCGTCTTTCCCTTTGTACCCGTGATGCCGATGAGCAGCATCTGCCGCGAAGGATTGCCAAAGAATTCGGAAGCGATATACGAGATGGCCATGCGCACATCCTCCACGAGCACCTGCGGCACGTCGATGGGAAGCTCCCGCTCGACGACCAGCGCCACCGCGCCCCTTTCGACCGCCTGCGGCGCGAAATCGTGCGCGTCGGTTCGCAGGCCCGGCGTGCAGAAAAACAGCGCCCCAGGCTGGACTTCTCTGGAATCCGCGCACAGCGAGAGGATTTCCGTCTCTTCGTTTCCGATCATATGGACCCTGCCGGGAACGGCAGCTGCCAGAGCTTTCAGCTTCATTCGGCATCCCCCTGTAATCATATTGCGTCCCTGCGTCACGGCGGCTCAAAGGTCACCGTAACCTCTGCGGTCGGGAAGACCGCTTCGCCGGCAGCCGGCGTCTGTGCGACGGCGATGCCTCCGCCCTCGACGCGCATCGCAAGTCCATACGCGCGCAGCAGCCGGTTGGCTTCGAGGACAGACATGCCCGTCACATCCGGGATCTCAACCCTTCCATTATCCTCCACGGCAGTCCTTTTGTCAATATATAGCATGACCAAAGATCCCGCAGAGATTCTCGCGCCCGGCGCCGGCAGCTGACCGACCACCGAGCCGTCATCGCCGTCGGCGACGCTGTCGAGTCCCGCCTCCGAAAGCGCCGCTTCTGCTTCGTCTATCGCCATTCCCGACACGTCAGGCACGGCGACCTGCTCCGGCGGCACCTCGTCCGTTTCCGGAGCGATGCCCAGATACGACAGCGACTTTTCCAGTATATCCCGCGCAAACGGCGCCGCCGTCTGCGAGCCGTAGTCGACTGGAACGTCCGCCTCCTCGACGATCACCAGCACGGCGATCTGCGGATCATCCGCCGGCGCGAAGCCGAGGAACGAGCCGATGTGCTTGTCGCTGGAGACCACGCCGTCGACGTAGAACTGCGCCGTGCCCGTCTTGCCGCCGATGCGATAGCCGGGAATGGCGGCATTCTTGCCGCCGCCCTCGGCGACCACGTCTTCAAGCAGCGCGCGCATCGTCGCCGAAGTCTGCTCGGAGATGGGATGCCCGACCACCGCCGGTTCACCGCGCAGGATGACCTCGCCGCTGCCATCGCGGATCTCGTCGATCACATACGGTCGCATCAGCTCGCCGCCGTTGACGACGGCGCACGCCGCGTTCAACAACTGAATCGGCGTCACCGCCACGGACTGTCCGAAGGCGATGCGCACCAGATCCACGCGCTTGACCGCGCTCTCGGAAATGACGATGCCGCTCGCCTCGCCGGGAATATCCACGCCCGTCGGCGCACCGATGCCGAACGCATCGAGGTAATCGTAGAAGCGCTCAATCCCAAGGCACAATCCCAGCTCGACGAACACGGGATTGCAGGAATTCTGCAGCGCCTCGGCAAACGTCTCCGCGCCGTGCGGATCGCCCCAGCAGCGCACGCGGCTGCCGTCGACATAGATCGAGCCGGAACAGTAAAAGCCGTCGTTTACCGACACCACGCCTGCGTCCAAAGCCGCCGCGGAAGTGAGGATCTTGAACGTCGATCCCGGCTCGTAGGCATCGGTGATTACGCGGTTGCGCATCAGCTCGGTCAGCGCTTCGACGTCGTCGCGCGGCGGGTCGTTGAGGTCGTAGTCCGGCTTGTTGACCATCGCCAGCACCTCGCCGGTGCGCGGGTCCATCGCCACGATGCGCACCGCCTTGGCGTTGTTGACGCTCATCGCCTCGCGCGCCGCCTGTTCGCAAAAGCTCTGAATGGAAGCGTCGATCGTCAGCGTGACCGAGCCGCCATCCACCGCCGCGATGTACTCGCTGGCGCCATAGCTGAGCTCGCGGCCCTTGCCGTCGATCTCCTCGAGCACGCGGCCCGCTTTTCCGGACAGGTAGCTGTCCAGCGCACTTTCCATGCCCGCCTGACCGACGCCGTCGATGGTCGTCAGCCCGATGAGCTGCGCGGCGAACGCGCCCATGGGATAGTAGCGCTTGCTCTCCTCCTCAAGATACAGGCCGTCGAGCGCGTCGGAACCCTTTTCCTGATGTTCCGCCTGCATGGACCTGAGCTGCTGGGCGACCTCGCGGGATACCTGCCGCTTGATCGTCACGCCGCCCTTCCTCACGTCGGACACCTTTGCTTCGATCGCACCGGCTTCCATGTCCAGAATCGGCGACAGCAGCCGCGCGAATGCCGCCGCGTCCACGACCTGCCGGGGACTGGCGCAAACGGTGTACGCCGTCGCGCTCTGCGCGAGAACCGTACCGTTCCGGTCGAGAATCATGCCGCGCGTCGGGCGGATGACGCTCTCGCTCGTCCACTGTGCCTGTGCGCGCCGCTGCAGGTCCTCCGCAGCGATGCACTGCAAGTAGAACAGCCGCACGCCCAGCACCGCAAACAGCGCCAAAAAGATGGCCATGCACAGTGCAAGGCGGCGACGGATGACCGGTCCGGTCAGAACCAAGCGCACCCCTCCCCGCCAGTCGGCGCGTCCAGCGCCGGAAATCGGTCAACCGATCTCTTCGCCGGCGCCCTCGGCGACCGGTGCGGGAGTATCCTCTACCGCCGGCAGGCTGACCACCCGAAGCTGGTCGTCCGTCGGCATCGCCATGCCCAGGTTCTGCGCGCGAACGCTGATGTCCGCGAGGTTGTGGTACTGGTTGATGCACAGGCTCAGGTTCTCCGCGTTGGCGCTGAGCGCCTGGATCTCGCGGCGCACCGCGTCCACGCGCTTGGCCTGACCGGAAATCTGCGCCCGCAGGGCGACCTGCCCAAACAGACCGGCAAACAGTACCAGCGCCGCCAGCACCGCCAACGCGCGCAATTGCCGCTGTTCGCGCCCACGGCGCGAACGGGGACGCCACATGTCCATACTCTATTCCCCCATCCTGCCCGCTAGAACGCTCACTGCGTCCCGCCGGGCTTGAAGTAGCGGTCGTTGACATACTGCATCAGCGGCTGGAGCTGGGCAATCGACTTGGCGCAGAAGGCATCGAAGCGCGCCTCATCCCAGATCTCGAGAAAGCGTCCCACGCCAACGAAACAGATGGCGCGCTCCATGCCCGCCATCTCGCGAAGTTTTGCGGGCAGGAGCAGCCGCCCCTGCGCATCGAGGCTCTGATCCTGATAGGAAAACGCCTTGACAAGCCGGGCATACGCCATGCCGTCCGCGTCGCTGACGGGAATGCGGTCCATCCGCTCGCCGATGGCGCGCCACGCCTCCGCCGGATACAGCGCCAGCGCCGTGAAGTCGTTGTTCAGCCCGAGAGTAAACCCGTCGCCCAAGCCTGCGCGATATGCGGCAGGAATGGTCACGCGACCTTTGGGGTCAATGTTATGCGCATAGTGCCCCGAAAATTCTGACGACGCCATGCGCACACCTCCCCGTGGTCTACTCTGCCACATTATACCACATTCAGGGATTTAATTCCACATTTCGCCCCCAATTTCATCATTTTGTCTCTTTTCGACATAATTCTCTGCGTCGCGCGCCTGTTTGCGCAAATAACGTCGAACAAGTGTTTGCAATTTGTGGCAAAGTATGGTATAATAACGGCAGAATGCGGTTCGCCGTTGCGGCGGAAAGGAGGCGCGCCATGCGTTCGGCACAGGCAAGCCAACAGAGGATTCTGGAATTTATCAAGCGCGAGATCGAGCAAAAGGGCTATCCGCCCTCGGTGCGTGAGATCTGCACGGGCGTCGGCCTGAAGTCGACGTCCACGGTACACGCCCACCTGAACCATCTGGAAGCGCAGGGTCTGATCCGCCGCGACCCCACCAAGCCGCGCGCGCTGGAGGTCGTCGACGGCACGCAGTCGCGCGGGCGCGCCGTGCCGCTGGTCGGGCGCGTCACCGCCGGGCAGCCCATCCTCGCAATCGAGAACATCGAGGAATACATGACGTTGCCGCGCGAACTGCTCGGCGAGGACGGCCTGTTCTGCCTGCGTGTGCAGGGCGAGAGCATGATCGAGGCGGGCATTCTCGACGGCGACGTCATCGTCGTGCGCGAACAGAACAGCGCTGAAAACGGCGAAATCGTCGTGGCGATGATCGACGACGAGGCGACCGTCAAGCGCATCTTCTACGAGGATCACCGCGTGCGCCTGCAGCCGGAAAACCGCTACATGGAGCCGATCTACGCCGACCGCGCTCAGGTGCTGGGCAAGGTCGTGGCGCTGTTCCGACAGTTCTAGCCTGAAACCGCGCGCAAACCGCCAGAATCTGCCCGCCATCTTTTATTTGCAGGCGCAAAAATGCCCCAGCCGAATAGCCGGGGCTTTTTGCGCGTCATTCTGCAGCGCCGCCAACGCCCTGCACGCCATGTCCGCCCGCGTTCGCGCCCTGTCCATCCGCCTTCAAGTGATCGGCGATCTCGGCGGCGATTTCCTCCGCCGGGCGGTCTGCGGCTTGGATCCACACCGTGCGCGGGTCGCGGCGAAACCACGTCAGCTGGCGCTTGGCAAAATTGCGCGTTGCCTGCTTGACCTTGGCGACCGCCTCGTCCATCGACGTTCTGCCCGCCAGCGCGGCGGCGATTTCCTTGTAGCCGATCGCCTGCGACGCCGTCGGATAGCGCGCCGCATCTGCCGAAAGCCTGCGGACCTCGTCGATCAATCCTGTCGCCAGCATGGCGTCCACGCGCCGCTCAATGCGCCGGTAGAGCGCGTCGCGCGGCCAGTCGAGGGCGAAGATGCGCTCGTCGTAATCTCCTTCGCCAAGCGCGTCCTGGCGCGACTGCTCGCTCTGGCGAACGCCGGTGAGCCGGTAGACCTCGACGGCGCGCGCCACGCGGCGGACGTCGTTTTCGTGCAGGCGCGCGGCGGATTCCGGATCGACCTCGGCGAGCATCTCGTGCAGCCTGCGCCGCCCGCCCGGCGCTTCCGCCAGCGCCAGCAGTTCGGCGTGCAGGCGCTCGTCGCTCTCCTCAGAAAAGCGCATCGGCTTGGTCAGCGCGTCGATGTACAGTCCCGTGCCGCCGCAGCCGACCGGCTGCGCGCCGCGCGCGCGAATATCGGCGATGACCGCCTTGGCGCGGTCGCGGTACATTGCGGCGGTAAACTTCTCTCCGGGATCGGCGATGCCGAGCATGTGGTGCGGCACGCCGCGCATCTCCGCGCGCGAAGGCATCGCCGTGAGGATGTCCATCCCGCGATAGACCTGCATGGAGTCCGCCGAGACAACCTCGCCGCCAAGGCGGAGACAGAGCGCCGCCGCGCACGCGGTCTTGCCCGACGCAGTCGGACCGGCAACGACGACCAGCCGCGGCTTGCACGCTCGCGTCATGGAAGCATCCTCCTTCCCCATTCGCGTCACTGAATGCGCTTGAACATCTTTTCCAGATCGCGCCTGTGTACCGCCTTGACCACCGGTCGCCCGTGCGGGCAGGTGGGCGGGGCGCCTGTTTCCGTCATCTCGCGGATCAGCGCGCGAATCTCGGACTCGCTCAGCGCGTCGCCGCCGCGCACCGCGCTCTTGCACGCCATCTGCATGACCTCGGCGCGCCGGGCATCGACCGTCGCGGACCTGAGCCGTCCAAGCGAGCCGAGCATCTCCATAAACAGTGGGCGCAGCTCCGCGCGCCCGAGAACGTAGGGCACCGCGCGGACCTGAATGTCGTGCTCGCCGAACGGCTCGACCTCGTAGCCCGCCGCAGAGAGCGCATCGAGGTTCTCGCGGATCAGCGCCATCTCGCGCGCCGACAGGCGGATGACCAGCGGCGTCAGCAGCTGCTGCGATGCCGTGCCCGCCTCGAGCTGCGCCATGTACTTCTCATAGCGCAGGCGCTCGTGCGCGGCATGCTGGTCGATGAGCAGCAGCGTTTCTCCGACCTCGAGGATGATGTAGGTCTTGAACGCCACGCCGACGATTCGGTACGGCACATCGTCCTCCGCCGCGGCGCCCGCATCCCGCTGTGCGCCGTCCTGCGCCTTCTGAACGGCGCTCGTCTCCGGCGGCTGCGGAACCGCAGGCCGCGGGGAAGCGGCACATGTTGCGGCTTCGCGCAATGCCGGGCTTCCCTTGCCAGTCGATCCCGACGGCGCTGCCGCAAAGCGCGTCTGCTCGCGCGTGAGCGCATCGCGAAACATCTCCGTCTGCACGGGCTTTTCCGCAACCGCACTCGCCCGCGAAGCGCTGCCATCGCTGCCCGCTGCCCGTTCGGCGGCCTGTCCGGGCAGGGGCGGCATCGCGGGGCGCACTTCACTCCCGGACGGCTTCGCCTGTCCCGGCAGCGGCGGCATCGCGGGGCGCGCTTCGCTCCCGGACGGCTTCGCCTGTCCCGGCAGCGGCAGTTCGCGGACGGTCGACACGCGCTCGATCGGCTTGGGCTGGGCGGTATCCCGCGCGAACGACAGCACGCGCTCGCCGGCAAATGCCGTGCCGAGCAGCGCTTCGACGGACGCGCGCACCGTCTCCTCGTCTCGGAAACGCACTTCGAGCTTGTTGGGATGGACGTTGACGTCGATGGCGTTCGGCGGCAGCGTCAGGTTGAGCGCGCACATGGGATACAGCCCGATCGTCACGCGGCTGCGGCAGACCGCTTCCAGCGCGCGCGACAGCATCGGGCAGCGCACGGAGCGCCCGTTGATGAAGAACATCTCGTGGGCGCGCGTCGCCTTCGCCAGTTCGCCGACGCCGAGCAGGCCGCGGATGCGCAGCCCGCCCTCAGCGGCGTCGATCTCGACCATCTGCTCCGCCTGCTTCCCGTAGACGGCGAACACCGCGTGGCGCAGCTTGCCGTCGCCAAAGCTGTGATAGACGGTCGCGCCGTTGTTGACAAAGCGCATCGACACGCCGGGATTGCCAATCAGCAACCGCGCGACCGCGTCGCCAATCAATCCGCCCTCATAGGAGGGCTTTTTCAGGAATGCGCGCCGGACGGGAACATTGTAAAACAGATCGCGCATGACGAACGTCGTGCCGTCCGGACAGCCGACCTCCCGGACGCGCAGGTCCTGCCCGCCGTCGACGTTGACGCGCGTGCCGGACTCCTGACCGCGCGCGCGTGTGGTCATCTCGACATGGGCAACCGCCGCGATCGACGGCAGCGCCTCGCCGCGAAAGCCGAGCGTGCGGATGTCGTCGAGCTGCTCGGCGCTCTGCAGCTTCGACGTGGCGTGATTCTCAAACGCCAGCCGCACCTGTCCCGGCTCGATGCCGCAGCCATTGTCGGTCACGCGCAGGTAGTCGATGCCGCCGCCGCGGATCTCCACGGTGATCGCCGTCGCGCCGGCGTCGAGCGAATTCTCCACCAGCTCCTTGACCACCGAGCTCGGTCGCTCGACGACCTCGCCCGCCGCGATGCGCCCCACGGTCGCCGCGTCCAATATGCGAATCGGCATGGTTATCCTCCGTTATCGTCGTCCCGGAATGTCCTGCAAAAAGTCGATTCCCGCGCACTGCGAGGCGATCTCCCAGCCGCGCAGCTCCTCCGCATTGCGCACGTCCGGATAAAACCCGAACTGGCGGTAGACCTTGATGGCGACCCAGCTGGCGGTCTGCGTGGTCAGGTACGCGGTCCGGTGTCCCAGCGCGCGCAGCCGCTGCATCGCCAGCGACACCAGCGGCTTGGACAGTCCCTGCCCCTGATGCGCTTCGTCCATGCCGACCCAGTGCAACCGGCCCACGGCGCGGTCGTCGTCGCCGAACCATGCCGTCGCCGTAGCGAACGGCACGCCGCCGTCGGTCAGGAAGATCATTCTCTCGCCGAGAAAATCGTCCGTCGGATAGTACTTGCGAAAGCCCCTTACGCCCGCCTCGTCGGAGTCGAATTCCCCTGCCGAGCGCTCGATGCGCACCCAGTGGTCAACGTCGCCCGGCGCGAAATAGCGCCAGCCGTAGCGCTCGGGCAGCGCAAACACCGGAAGGTTCTCGAGATCGTCGCATCGCATCGCCAAACCGATCATCGGTACCGTCGAATCCCACATTGCTGTTCCTCCAAATATTCGTCATATCCGTTTTGCCTTTTCGTTGAGCTCAAACAACTTGTTCAGCGCGTCGATCGGCGTCATGCTGACCACGTCCAGCGCGGCGATCTCGGAAACCAGCTCCATCGGTTTGTAGTCGAGCAATCCCAGCTGGCGGTCTGCCGCCCTGCGCTCCTCGAGGATGCTCTTGCCGATCGCGCCGCCGGCGCCGTCCACCTCAAGCCGCGCCATGATCTGCCGCGCGCGGGCGATCAGGCTGCGGGGCAGGCCCGCAAGCCGCGCCACCGCCACGCCGTAGCTGCGGTCCGCGCCGCCGGGCACGATCTTGCGCAGGAAAATGACCTCCTCGCCCTGTTCCTTGGCGGTAATGCGGTAATTGACCACGCCGGACAGCGTGCCCTCCAACTCCGACAATTCGTGATAGTGCGTGGCGAAGAGCGTGCGCGCGCCGCACTTCTCGCCGGCGATGTACTCCACCGCCGCCCACGCGATCGACAATCCGTCAAACGTCGACGTGCCGCGCCCGACTTCGTCGAGCAAAAGCAGACTTTTGGGTGTGGCGAACTTCAGGATCGTCGCCAGCTCGCTCATCTCGACCATAAACGTCGACTGTCCGCCGTAGAGGTCGTCCGAGGCGCCGATGCGCGTAAAGATGCGGTCCGTGAGGGCGATGTCCGCCGAGCGCGCCGGCACGAACGCGCCCATGTGCGCCATCAGTACGATCAGCGCCACCTGGCGCATGTACGTCGACTTGCCCGCCATGTTCGGTCCCGTAATGATCATCACACGGTGCTCGCCGTCCAGATGCGTGTCGTTGGGCACGAACCGCTCCTGACCGATGGCGTCCTCGACCACCGGGTGGCGGCCGTCGACGATCTCGTAGCGTCCCTCGTCGTTGATCTGCGGGCGAACGTAGTCGCGCTCGGACGCGACCTGCGCCAGCGACAGGAGCACGTCCAGTTGCTTGAGCGCCCGCGCCGTCGCCTGCAGCCGCGGCAGCAGCGCCTTGATCTGCTCGCGGATCTCGCAAAACAGCTGATATTCCAGCCGCACGGCGTTCTCCTCCGCACCGAGGATACGGCTCTCCAGTGCCTTGAGCTCGTCGGTGATGAAGCGTTCGCAGTTGGCGAGCGTCTGCTTGCGGATGTAATTGTAGGGCACCTGATCGTAAAACGAGCGCGTAACCTCGATGTAGTAGCCGAACACGCGGTTGTAGCCGATCTTCAGATTTTTGATGCCGGTCTTTTCGCGCTCCTCGCGCTCCATCTCCGCCAGATACTCCTTGCCGTGGGCGGACACGTCGCGCAGGTCGTCGAGTTCGGCGGAATAACCGGGCGCGATCATGCCGCCGTCGCGCACGGACAGCGGCGCGTCCGGCGAAATCGCGCGGCGCAGCGTGGCGGCGAGATCCTCCATCGGGTCGAGCGTGTCGAGCGTCTCGCGAATCAGCGGCGCCTCCATGTGCGGCGCGCCGGCGCGAAGCTGCGGCACCTGTTCCAATGTCGCCAGCAGCGCCAGGCAGTCGCGCGCGTTGATCGTGTCGTAGGCAACCTTGCTCAGCAGGCGCTCCACGTCGTAGATGCCTTCCAGGCGTTCGCGCAGGCCGTCGGACGCGATCGGATCGGCGATCATCGCCTCGACCGCGTCCTGACGGCGGGCGATCTCCGCGGCGTCGCTGAGCGGGCGCTCGATCCACTCGCGCAGCAGGCGACCGCCCATCGTCGTGCGGGTGCGGTCGAGCACGCGCAGCAGCGTGCCGCGGCGCGCGCCGTCGCGGATCGATGCCGTCAGCTCGAGGTTGCGCAGCGCCACGCGGTCGAGCGCCATGTGCCCGGCGCTGTTGTACGCCTGCGCAGTGACGATGTGCGACAGCGCGTTCTTCTGCGTGTCCGTCAGGTACTTCAGCAGCGCGCCCGCCGCGCAGACCGCCGCGCGCTGATCGGAGAATCCCAGTTCCTCGACCGTCTTGCCGAAGTGCGCGCGCAGCACCTTGGCGGCGGCGGCATAGGCAAAGCCCTCCTCGCCCGGCGCACTGGTCATGCGCGCGCGGTCGGGAATGAGGCGCTGAAACGCCTCCATGTCGTTGACGATGATCTCGCTCGGGGCGATGCGCGCCAGCTCGTCGGCGAGCGACGCGCGGGCGTCCGGGACTTGATAGAGCCCAAACTCACCCGTGGACACATCGCACAGCGCGCAGCCGGCAAGGTTGCGGCGCAGGCAGATCGAGAGGATGTAGTTGGCGCGGCGTTCCTCGAGCATGTTGCTCTCGATGACCGTGCCGGGCGTAACAACGCGGATGACCTGCCGCTCGACCAGCCCCTTGGACAGCGCAGGGTCCGTCATCTGCTCGCAGATGGCGACGCGGTACCCCTTTTCAATGAGCTTTTGCAGATAGGTCTCCACCGCGTGATACGGCACGCCGCACATCGGCGCGCGC